>JAUVCY010000146.1 GCA_030595585.1 Thermoplasmatota archaeon | reverse complement strand
GAGTCCCTAATAATGCACGAAGTACGGCCAGAGTATCTCCAGGCCAGTACGACGTGGGGGGACAATGTGAAGAAGGTGAAGAAGGACCTGGGCCTCCTTGAGGTCTTCTGCATCTCCTCGGGAGCGATGATCAGCTCGGGGCTTTTCATCCTGCCTGCCCTTGCTTTCGCCGAGGCCGGTCATGCGGTGATACTCGCCTATGCGATGGCCAGCCTTCTGGTTCTTCCCACCATACTATCCAAAGCGGAGCTGACCACTGCAATGCCCAAGACCGGTGGGATCTATTTCTTCACGGACCGCAGCATGGGTCCAATGATGGGAATGTTCGGGGGTTTCGCGGCCTGGTTCTCGCTGGCCTTCAAGTCCGCCTTTGCCCTGCTGGGCATCGGCATCATATCCGAGGTCCTTGGCTATAACCTGCCAGGGTTATCTGTTAAACTGATCGCCGTGGGCTTCTGCCTGCTCTTCGCCTTCATCAACATCAAGGGCGTCAAGCTCGCAGGCAGGTTTCAATCCCTCATTGTGCTGGTCCTGCTGGGCCTGCTGGTGGTCTACGTGCTGGCCGGCCTGAGTCTTGTGGATGTGAGCCGATACCATCCGTTTATGGATAAGGGGTTCAACTCCGTTCTGGCCACGGTGGGACTGATATTCATCTCCTTTGCCGGGACGACCAAGATAGCAGCCGTGGCAGGTGAAGTCAAGAACCCGGGAAGGAACCTGCCACTGGGTATGTTCCTATCCTGGGGAATCGTTTCCCTCTTTTACATCGCAGTGATCTCCATCACGATCGGCGTTCTCGATCCTGATACCATGTCGGGGACACTGACCCCGATAACGGAAGGTGGATACGTCATCATGGGGGGCATTGGAATATTCCTTATGACCCTGGCTGCGCTCCTGGCCTTCATATCCACGGGTAATGCTGGGGTGTTGGCTGCGTCCAGGGACCCTTACGCAATGAGCAAGGATGACCTGCTCCCAAAGGCTTTCAGCAATGTGAACGAGGGCGGCTCCCCGTGGTTCTCCATTATCGTCACAACCGGCTTCATGATCGTGGTGATACTCTTTCTGGACCTGGAGTATCTGATCAAGACCGCTTCCACCATGAAACTTGTGCTGTTCGCCCTTGCGAATCTGGCGCTGATATTCATGCGTAAGAGCAACTTCAAGCACTACAGGCCCAAGTACCGGGCTCCATTCTACCCATGGATCCAGATCTTTGCCATAGGGGTCTACATATTCCTGATAATCGAGATGGGTTTTATTCCGATAATGATCGTACTTGTCTTTTCGCTCTTTGGGCTGTTGTGGTATTTCATATATGCCAGGGGCAAGATCAAGAGAGAGTATGCGCTGCTTCACGTCGTCAAGGATTTCCTGGGGATCAAACAGAAGGGAAGGATGCTGGACGAGGAGCTGAGGGGGATAATGATCGACAGGGACGATACCACCGTGGCCCGGCTGGAGAGAAAGATATGCGAGGGGGAGGTCCTGGACATCAACTACTTCCTGGCCCCTGAAAAATTTACTCGAAAGATATCCTATCCCATTGCAAAACGACTGAAGATGAAACCCGATGACGTCTACCGGGAGCTGTTCCGTCCCGATGAGGAGTCATACCTGATCATCCGCCCCTCGTTCGCCGTCATCTCCTATCACGTGAAGAGGCGTGATACCTTCGAGATCGTTATGGTCAGGACAAAGAGGGGCGCGATGTTCTCCGAGGATAGCCCTCCCGTGCACGCAGCGTTCGTTATAGTATCATCACTGGAGGAGAAGAGCTTCTTCATGAACACCCTGATGTGGCTGGTCAGGGCAGGGGACCGACCCGGATTCGCACAGGAGTGGAAGGATGCGAAGGGCCAGGATGAGCTGAAAGAGGTCATATTGCGGTCGCTGATAAAAGAGCATAAGTGAGATTCGATCCTCTCTATATCTCCTCCGTATCCTCGTCCACGTTCTGGATGAGGGTTTCCATGTACTTCTTCTGGAGCTTCCTGAAAAGGATCGGGAAGAGGATGCATGAGATGACGCCGTACAGGATCAGGACCGAGGATAGATGCTCATCCAGTAAACCCGCCTCCTCGCCCAATCTGACACCTGCAACGATCACGGAGAGATTGGCTCCAAGGAGCATGGAGCCGGACACATCGCTCCAGGTGTGTTTGAAGTACCTGGCAAGCATCAGGGGTACCACTTTGGAGAACACGGTGATGAGTGTGAAGATGACGATGAGGAACAGGGAATAGGGGTGAACGATCTCCATGATGTTCACCTCCAGCCCCTGAGTTATGAAGAAGATGGGTATCAGGAATCCAAATCCTATGGGCATAAGCCTCTTGATTATGATCTCCCTCTCCTTGAATATCGCCGAGAAGAGGATCCCGCAGAGGAATGCGCCCAGGATAGCCTCCAGGCCGATGAACGTTGCCAGGCCGTAGAATATCAGCATGATCGCCAGGGCGGCTCGAACGCCCATCTCCGAGTCATCGGTGGGGTTGAAGATCTTGGACATGAACCTGGGCTTGTGCCAGATAAGGCTGTCCATTATCCAGAAGGCCATCAGGAAGAAGATGGGGATGATGATCATGTAGATGAGGGCGACCCAGCCTGCGATGGAGGCCGCAACCAGTGAGATAAGGATTATGGCCACGACATCGGCTATCTGTGCAAGGAGCATGATGCGGAAACCGAAGCGTGTGTTCCGCAGCCCCATCTCCTTCAGGACCGGAATTACAACCGCAACCGAGACCCCGCCGAGGATCAGGCCGACGATCATGGGCAGCCCCATGATGAAGACGGCCAGAAGGGAGATGAGGAACGAGGAGATTATCACAAGTCCCGTCCCGATCTTCTCGCTCCTTCTGAGGGTCTTGAGGTCCCCGAAATCGTTCTCAAGGCCGATCATGAACATCAGCATTATGAACCCGAGGGTGGAGAGTACGTCCACGGTGTGGTCGCTCAGGTCTATGTTGACATCCGCATACGAGAGAAGCTTTATGGCGATCCCCACGATGACGCCGAAGAGGATCTCCCCTACAACGATGGGAAGCTTCAGCTTCTTGGCGAAGAACGGGGCGATGAATGCGAGGAGGGCGACTATGCCCAGCAGTATCAAGGTGTTCAGGGGGACACCCCCCTCAGGGCACCATGAGAATGGATCCATTCCATAGGTGTACCAACCTCCTCACCTGTGAATACTGAAGTTCCCTCAGGTTCTTTCTGATAATGATCAGGTCGTAGTGGTTCTCCTTCGCCTCCTTGATCAGCTCGACGGTGGGATTTCCCTCTATCCTCCTCATGTCCACGGTGACCTTGTAGACCCCGGCAAAATGCTTCATGTAAACCGCTTTTTTCCTGTTTGGTGTGGTGTACATCGCCGTTATATCGGAGCCCATGGCCCTGCTCAGTTGAATGGCATAGGGTATTTCGAGGGTCATGTGCTTGTGCAGGTAGACAAGGACCTTTCTGTAGGGTTTATATGACCTGCTGACCAGCACGGGCATGGGTGAGCGCTGTATCAATCTGTCGAGGTTATTTGAGAAGAACGGGGAATAGAAGGTCCTCCCCTTCGGTCCCGGGACGACCAGCATGTCGATATGGTGCGACTCCTCCCGAAGGTGTTCGTGGAGTATCTCCTCCAGGATCAGTTTCTTTCTCTTCCTCTGAATGATGTTCTGTTTAGGCCTGCCCTCCAGAAAGTTGACCATCTCACCTTTCTCCCCGGATGCGATCACGCTTGTGGGGATCTTCGTGGAGATGAACCCCAGAGCAGTTGTATGTAGTTCTTCCCTCCCCGGTTGTACGATGAAAGCTATCTCCGAGCCCAGCCTGAGCGCCAGAAGCTCTGCCTCCTTGATCGCCTCCAGGGAGCGGTCCTTGAAGAGCGGGAACAGCAGATGTCCACCCAGGTCTCCCTTTCCGCTTATGGAGAATATCTTCCAGACCTCCTTGGCCTTCTTGCCGATGGTGTCTATGGCGATCAGATCGCCGGAGCGTATGACCGTCTTGGGGTCTCCTGGAAGAAGCTCGTCCCCTCTCAGGATGGCGCCGATCATGGACCCGGAGGGAAGGTCGAGCTCCCTGATGGACCTCCCGATCGCGGGAGATCGTTCCCCCACGAATACCTGGATGGCGTGGTTCATGTCGGGGAACAACATGGTCCTGATCAGCCCCTCCTCGTGGCCCATGGGATGAAGGAACACCTCGGTCCCTATGCCGATGAACCTGTACATGTTCGACGCCTGGTTCACCCTGGCTATGATCCTCTTGACGCCGATATCCTTCAGGATCATCGCACACTGGAGGTTCTCCATGTCCTTGTTCATCAGGACGACACCAACGTCACATGTGTTCGCCCCGGCCCTTTCCAGGTCGTCCCTGCTGCTCCCGTCACCGTGGAAGACCTGAGATCTGACCTTGGAATCGTCCAACTTGTTCCTGAGCTCTATTACCCTGGATGGATCTCCTTCAAGGATGTTGAACGGCTCTCCAAGCTCCGATGCGAGCTTCTCCCCGACCGAGCCGCCTCCAATGATCAATATCTCCATCCGTTGTTCATCCTCCTTATCAAGCATGGGATATGTCGTGATATCGTTCATGTTCCCTGATCTCAAGGACTATCTGCTGGATATCCTTTATCATACCGGCTACCTCATTGATATCCATTTTTCCGTAATGGGAATACCACATGATATCGTCATACCCATTGAACAGGAACACCGTCCTCGGGATGCCGTTGTACTCCTTCTTGCCGTTGAAATGGTATGTCCAGTAGAGATTCTCGTCGTCCCTGCTTGCATCCACTGAGTGCAGCCGGAGACCTTCGTAAGCATCCCCCTCCTTTCCACCCTCCTCGTGGCCAGAGGCGATATCCTCCTCCACCATCTCCTCCCACTGTTCAGCACACGGGACGCAACCAGGACCCCAGAAGAAGAGGATCATGAGGTCAACATCCTCGTCATTGAGGGTGTTGAGAACTATGGGTCTGTGGTCGACGGGCTGACCTTCCTTCTCATGTCCATCAGGATAGACGTCCCAGAACTCGGAGAAACCATCGATCCTGGGGTCAAGGCCGAGGCATCCAAAACATTTTACCGACGCCAGCGTCTCCACCTCCTCGTAACCCTCATCAAGATAACCCCAGACGAGGGCACCTGTCCCCGCAACGAGCATAATGACCGTGATAGCGAGCGTTGCTATCGCGGAAAGGGGTTTCCCGCCGTACTTCTGTATGGGGTCCTTTTTGCCGATCATCTTCCAAGCACCCCCTTTATATCGTCGTTGACGAGTGTGAACTTCTGGGCGTCGGTGGGACAGACATCAACGCATCTCCCGCACCGTATGCACTCCACGTCCCTCTTGTTCTCCTTTGGATTGATGCCCATCGGGCATTCTTTGATGCACAGCTGACAATTTATACAGCTCTCTTTATTGAATTTGATATCGGTCAGGGCGAACTTGTTCGTGGGCCCATACATCGCACCAATAGGGCAGAGGTATCGGCACCAGCCTCTGTCAATGCTTACTGATAGAGCCAGTACACCCACCGTGAAGACCGCCTTGTACCAGAAGAACTGGTTCCCGGACCATCCCATAGGGTCGAGG
>JAUVCY010000066.1 GCA_030595585.1 Thermoplasmatota archaeon | reverse complement strand
GAGGAGTCCTCTCCCCCGGACCTCTTTGATCCTGTCCGACCCTATCTCCCTGAGCCTTGACATGAAATATTCTCCAAGCTCACTGGCCCTGATGTCGAGCTCCTCATCCTCAAGTACATCCAATGAGGCCATTGCAACGGCGGATCCTATCGGGTTTCCCCCAAATGTGGATCCGTGGGTTCCAGGCGTGAACACATCCATCAATTCGCCATCTGCCAGGATCCCTGAGACCGGATACAGCCCGCCTCCGAGAGCTTTTCCAACCAACAGCACGTCCGGCCTTGCATCCTCATACATCCAGCAGAACCTCTTTCCTGTCCTGCAAAATCCGGTCTGAACCTCATCGAGCAGAAGCAGGACATTGTTATCTGTGCATATCTTGCGGATACCACTCAGATATCCCTCCGATGGTACCTTCACTCCGGCCTCACCCTGTATGGGTTCAACGAGGAATGCAGCGGTATTATCCGTTATCGCACCCTTCAGTGCATCCAGATCGTCAAATGGGATCATCTTGAATCCAGGGGTGGCGGGGCCAAAGCCCTCATAGGCATCTGGATCCGAGGAGAAACCCACTATCGTTGTGGTCCTGCCGTGAAAATTCTCACCGCAGACTATGATCTCGGCCTTGTCCTTTTGTATCCCCTTCACCTCGTAACCCCACTTTCTGGCAAGCTTGATGCCCGTCTCTACGGCTTCTGCCCCTGTGTTCATTGGAAGGGCCTTCTCGAAACCGCAGAACCGGGTGAGCTTTTTCAGAAATTCACCCATAACGTCATTGTGAAATGCCCTGCTGGTGAGATCCAACCGGTCCACCTGGTCCTTCATGGCTTTTACAATATGAGGGTGCCGATGTCCCTGGTTCACGGCCGAATAGGCTGAAAGACAGTCCAAATACTTCTTTCCCTCAACGTCCCAGACCCAAGGCCCTTCCGCCCGGGAGATCACCACCGGTATTGGGTGGTAATTATGGGCGCCGAACCTGTTATCCATCTCAATGATATCATCTGTCTTGCTCAATGTTTATCCCTCCGGCAAATCGATCGCTATGCCCGTATCCCATCAGGGTAATTAGATTTTGTCAAGGGCCCATGCGATGGTCATTCGGGATCCTCCCCGTTGGACCTTCGCTCCCTCATCTTCTTGAAATAGGCCTCTTCCTCCCGAAGGTCGGCAACGAGCTGTGAGAGGGTCCACTCCGCATTCGTCGGGGTGAGGGTTGTGAATATCGGCCTTGTGATCCCCCCATCCCGTGGGAAGCCACGAAGCGTATCCTTGATCTGCTGATCGGTAAAACCCAACAACATTGCAAAGCACACCTCCCCCTCCACGAACATGCCGTTCTCGTGATCCTCCAATATCTCCCCCACCTTCTCCTCCTCCCTTCCGGAAGCGGACATCAGGATCACCCTGCCTCCCAGCAGATCCGACAAACTCTCCCTGATGGTCATGGCGTGTTCCTCTGAATACCCGTACAACATCAAACCCAGTGGCTCTTCCTGCATCATCTCCTCTCCTTCTTCAACTCCGTTATCCTGTCCCTTATCAACGCGGCGTCCTCAAACCTTAGCCCTGAGGCTGCAAGGTGCATCTCGTTCTCGAGCTCCACGATCAGGGTATCCACATCCATATCCTCGGGCCCCTTATCAAATATCGTGGACCCCTCCCTGGCGAGGCCCGACCGGAGCATGGACCTCACATCCTTTTTGATGGTCGCCGGCGAGATACCGTGCCTCTGGTTGTGCTCCTCCTGTATCTCCCTCCTCCTGTTGGTCTCACCGATGGCCCGACCCATGGACCCGGTGATCTTGTCCGCGTACATGATCACCTTGCCTGATACGTTCCTTGCGGCCCTTCCGATCGTCTGCACCAGGGAGGTCTCCGACCTCAGGAAACCCTCCTTGTCCGCATCCATTATGATGACAAGGGAAACCTCAGGCAGGTCCAACCCCTCCCTGAGCAGGTTGATCCCCACCACCACATCGTATTTCCCCAACCTCAGGTCCCGCAGGATCTCGACCCGTTCCATCGTCTTGATATCGGAATGAAGATAGTGGACCTTGATCCCCAGTTCCTCCAGATGTTCCGAGAACATCTCCGCCATTCTCTTTGTAAGCGTGGTTATCAATACCCTCTCGGACCTCTCGATCCTGGACCGTATCTCGGAGAGCACATCCTCCATCTGTCCATGGGTGGGCCTGACCACCACCTCCGGGTCGAGAAGGCCGGTGGGACGTATGAGCTGTTCGACGATACGGTCCGATATCTCCCTCTCGTACGGCCCTGGAGTTGCGGAGGTGAACAACACCATCGATAGCCTTTTCTCGAACTCCTTGAACTGGAGCGGCCTGGTGTCCAGTGCCGCGGGAAGCCGGAACCCATATTCCACGAGGTTCTCCTTCCTGGACCTGTCCCCGTTGTACATTGCCCCAATTTGAGGGACCGTTACGTGTGATTCATCTATGATGAGAAGGTATTTTTCGGGGAAGAAGTCCATCAGGGTGTAAGGAGGCAGGCCAGGCCGCCTCCCGTCGAAATAGCGGGAGTAGTTCTCTATACCTGCACAGGACCCGGTCTCCCTCATCATCTCCACGTCGAAGAGCGTCCTCTGCTTGAGGCGTTCTGCCTCAAGGTGCCTCCCCTGGCCCAGGTACCAGCTGACCCTCTTCTCAAGGTCAGCCTCGATCTCCTGAAGAACCTCTTCCATCTTCTCCAGTTCAACGTTGTAATGGGTGGCCGGAAATATCAACGCCTCCTCCTGCTGATCCTCCACGTCGCCGGTCACCGAGTCCACAAGGGATATCGTCTCTATCCGATCGCCCACTATCTCAAGGCACAGGAGCTTCTCGTCGATGGTGACTATCTCCACTCTCTGCCCCCTAACCCTGAAGGACCCCCTCTCAAGGGTCTCTCCTCTGGTGTACTGCATCTCCACGAGCCTGGATATGAGGTCCTTCCTGACCATGGCGCCCCCGGTGTGGACCTCAAGGGAATTTGTCCTGTACTGCTCGGGAGAGCCCAGGCCGAATATACATGAGACCGAGGAGACCACAATGGTATCGTTCCTGGTCATGAGGGACTGGGTCGCCTTGTGGCGCAGCAGATCGATCTCCTCGTTGCGGGATGAATCCTTTTCGATATAGAGGTCCTTGTGCACCACGTAGGCCTCGGGTTGATAGTAATCGTAGTATGACACAAAATACTCGGCGCAATTTGTTGGAAAGAACTCGCCGTATTCGGACGCCAATTGTGCGGCAAGCGTCTTGTTGTGGCTTATGACCAGGGTGGGGACGTTCAGCTCCTTGATTACATTGGCAACCGTGAATGTCTTCCCTGACCCGGTGACCCCAAGGAGGGTCTGGAACCGCTCCCCCGACCTGAAACCCTCCAGTATCCTCTTTATCGCCTCTGGCTGGTCACCGGAGGGTTCGAATGGTGCTTCGATCTTGAAATCCCTAGCCATCCTCCAAGCCCCTGATCGGTCTAATCTCCCTCGACCTTCACCTTTCTGCCATCCAGGTGGACCCTGCCCTCGGCTATCCACTGAAGTACCTTCGGGTACCAGATATGCTCCTGTTCGAGCACCCGTTCTCCAAGCGTCTCCTTGGTATCTCCCTCAAGGACCTCCACGCTCTTTTGGAAGATTATAGGCCCGTGATCAACGCCCTCATCCACGAAGTGAATGGTGAGTCCAGATACCTTAACCCCGAAAGCTATGGCGTCTCTGTGGGCATGTACGCCAGGGAAGGATGGCAGCAGTGCCGGATGTATGTTCACCATCCTTCCGCTCCATCTGCTCACGAATTCCGGGGTGAGGATCCTCATGAAACCCGCCAGGGCGATCAGGTCGATGTGATACTTCTCAAGCTGGGATAGGATCTCCTGTTCGAACTCCTCCCTGCTTCGTCCACGATGGTCTATCAGGGCCGAGGGGATCCCATGGGACCTTGCCCTTTCCAGAGCGAATGCATCGGGGTTGTTACAAACAAGAAGTGATAGGTCCATTTGAAGATCGCCCCTCTCCACAGCGTCGATAATGGACTGAAGATCGGAGCCGCTTCCGGATGCGAACACTACCAGCTTAAGGCCCTCCTTGCGCTGGGCACCATTATCCATCAAAAGCTAACCTCATACCGATATCTCAGGGCTGTCTTATAACATCTTCCGAGGAGCGGGTCAATGTTTGAACAGGCGAACTCCCGTGAAGACCATGGACATACTGTGGTCATCTATGGCCTCGATGATCTCCTTATCGCGGATCGATCCACCGGGTTGGGCGACAGCAACTATACCGTGAGGTGCAAGCTCGTCGATGCCGTCTCTAAAGGGGAAAAATGCGTCCGACGAGAGTACAGAGCCCCGCGCCTTGTCCCCTGCCTTGTGGACGGCCATGAAACAGGAATCCACACGGGACATCTGGCCTGCACCGATCCCCGTCGTACATAGGTCCTTGGCCAGGACGACGCAGTTCGATTTCACATGCTTGACCACCCTGGAAGCGAAGGCCATGTCCTCAAGCTCACTGTCGCTCGGCCTCCTCTCTGAAACGACATCCCATTTCGATGGGTCTGTCTCGGGCCACTCCATCGTCTGAATGAGGGCCCCTCCCCGTACCTTGACCATTCGGTTTTCAGAACGACCCTTGTGCTCCATGGGCATGTTGGTCCTGATGATCCTCAGGTTCTTCTTCGACTTGAGCAGGTCCAGAGCCTCTTCTTCGTACGAAGGGGCCACAACCACCTCGAAGAACCTCTTGACTATCAGCCGGGCAGTGGTCAGATCGCACTCCCTGTTGAGGCCGATTATACCCCCAAAAGCGCTCAGATCGTCGCATTCCAGGGCCCTTGTGTATGCGTCTGCGATCGGGCTGGGCATCTCCTTCCTGCCCAGTGCAACCCCCGATGGATTGTTGTGCTTCACAATGGCGCAACAATCCCGGTGGGGGAACTCCATGAGGATATCCACCGCTGCGTCGATATCGTAGATATTGTTATAGGACAGGGCCTTTCCCCAGAGGACCTCCGAATTTGCCACTGACATCCCCTTGAACCGCGAGTCCTTGAAGTACGCGCCCTTCTGATGGGGGTTCTCCCCGTACCTTATCTCCTGCACCCTCTCGAAGCGATATCTCAGGGAATCTCCCCACGGTTCCTCAGGGTTGAACCTCTCCTGCAGGTAATTGGCAATGGCAATATCATAAGATGAAGTGTGGTTGAATGCCTTCAGGGCAAGGTCCTTCCTCGTCTGTAGATCTATCCCTTTTCCCTCTTTCAACTGCTCGATCAATGATGGATAATCCTCGGGATCTACCACAACGGTCACGAATCTATAGTTCTTGGCAGCAGCGCGGATCAGCGAGGGGCCGCCAATATCTATCTTCTCTATGGCCTCCTCAAGGGTCACCCCACCCTTCTCTATGGTCTGTTCGAAAGGGTAGAGGTTGACAACGACCAGATCTATCTCGGAAAGGTTCTGGGCCCGCATGTCCGCCCTGTGCTGCGGGTCGTCCCTTATGGACAGTATCCCGCCGAAGATGTTGGGATGAAGCGTCTTTACACGTCCCCCGAGCATCTCGGGAAAGGCGGTAACCTCCTCCACTTTCCTGCAGGGAATGGACCTCTCGGTGAGGAAGGAGTGGGTGCCACCAGAAGAGATTATCTCGGCTCCGATGTCGATGAGCGTCCGGCCAAGTGGTTCCAGGCCGGCCTTGTCGGAGACCGATATGAGCGCCTTATTCACGTTGACTCTAGTCACGTTTCAGAGGATATTGAGTATTTGGTTAATAACATTTCCCAGGCCCGCATCCCAATTGTGACCCTGCCCATTTGAAATATATATCAAGTGGGAAATGTCTGATCTGAGGTTATCTTCAACATTTAAATAGGAGTATCCTTTAAGCCCAATCCGACTCAACCAACACCCGGCTTGGCTAAGTCTGGCTATAGCGGGGGACTGTAGTAGGTTCCCGGGGTCAACGTGCCCCGGTACCCCGCCGATATCCCTAGATCCCCGGTTCAAATCCGGGAGCCGGGACCAAATTTTATCTAATAATTAATATGCTAACTATAAAATTTGGTCACGGCTCACGGGCCAAGATAATTCCATAGGAATTATCGAAAGGTCTGAGGAGAAAGGTACACGTTTCTCCGAATTATCCGTCGACCAAAGGTCGATGGGTAACGGGAGCCGGGACCACTTTTATTTGATCAATGTTGAAGCTATAGCGTTTATAGGCTCCCGGACGCTACTCATTCCACGGGAATTAGTCGCAAGTCTGAGCGAAAATGCACCCATTTTCGCGAACTGGTCACTGATCATCTTCTGATGATCGACGGGAGCCGGGACATCCCCAAACAACTATTCCCACCTGCCATAACTTAAATATCACTATGTTTTTTGGTACCCATGGCCTCCACAGAGGAGATCAGGAAACATATCTCCATCC
Organism: Thermoplasmatota archaeon; assembly: GCA_030595585.1. Classification (GTDB taxonomy): domain Archaea; phylum Thermoplasmatota; class Penumbrarchaeia; order Penumbrarchaeales; family Penumbrarchaeaceae; genus JAGLEG01. The sequence continues at coordinate 1,709 of JAUVCY010000066.1, read as the reverse complement.
CATTGGATGAAGAGGACGATCTACGCGAGAGGGCATATTCCCTCTCCAGGGAGCTCATCAGGGAGTGCCGATCGGCGATCTCCAAAATGGTAAGGTCCGGAAAGGGAGGGGGTTTGAAGGGGCCCTTCGAGGTGGGGGAGAAGCTAAATTCCATCCTGGATCGACATTACCTGTTCAGATACAATTTCATAGAAGATGGGTTCACGGAGCTGGCCGAAGCTGTGATCCTATCCAAAACCCTTGACGGCGAGGAACTTCCGCTGCCGGAAGAGGTCAACCTCTCCCCAAGGGCATACATACTTGGGGTCTGCGATGCCGTGGGGGAGCTGAGAAGGGTTGCCCTGAACAATCTGATAGCCGGCGACGTCGACAGGGCGAGGTCCGTTTACGATCAGATGAAGGAGCTATCCTCCCTCATTGAAGGCTTCGTATATCCATCAGGCATGATACAATTGAAGAAGAAACAGGACATGGTAAGGGGCGTCATAGACAGAACGGGCGGTGAGCTCTCAACCGCATTATATTCCCACCGCACCAATACTTCATCGGGGGACCTGATAAATGAGTGACGACGTGAACGAGGACCCCAACCTGGAGAACAGCAAGCAGGAGGACCTGACACAGTACTTCTCTGGAAAGGGAAACCCCCACCCGATCAGGGAGGAGATGGAAAATCTCAGGAAGCTCCTCCTATCATCTGGATTCGACGAGATCCAGATATCCCATTTCCTGCCCTTCGATGAGGCTAAAAAGCTCACGGGCAACCTGTATCCACTCTTCAGGAATTCGATCTTCCACCTCTCCTGGATCCGTATGGACCCCATCCCACCAGACCCGGAGATCGACACTCTGATCGCCAGCCGGTTCCCGGACCTGGATAGGGCAGAACTCTGGAATTTGCTGGATACACTGGACGATGATACCAGTGGTGAATCGATCCTGCACAAGATCATGGAAGAGCTGGGCCTGGACATGGACCGGACGATCGATCTCATGAACTTGATACCGGGATTCACGAAGGGCACCCCGGCCACCAGTGATATCACACTGAGGTCCTTTATTCCCACATCCTGGCTGACCACGGTGGAGGCGACGTGCAACGAGGAGGCCCTGCCCATCAGGCTCTTCACCACCGCTGTGGCGTACCGAAGAGAGCCGATACCCGATCCCAGGCACAACCAGGTCTATCACGTCCTATCAATGGCGGTGATCGATAAGGATCTCACCATGGACAAATGCAGGGGGATAGCGAGCAGGTTATTCGACTCCATAGGGCTCGACGACGTGACCATGGTGGAGAAATCGTACCCATTCCCATATTTTGAGAAGGGAACAGAGCTGGAGATCTTTGGAGGGGACCTGGAGCTGGGAACCTGTGGCTTCATATCAAGGGAGATCCTGGATAAAAGAGGCCTTGACACGGACGTTTTCATCCTTGACCTGGGGATCGAGAGGATACTGATGCATAAACACGGCTACCCCGACATCAGGACCCTCTTCTTCCCACAGTTCTACAAGGCGTGGGACCTCTCCGATCAGGAGATCTCCGATTCCATCAGATACAAGAGGTATCCCCAGACGGATATGGGGAGGTCCATCGGCAAGGCGATATATGATTCATATCGAAAAGCATATGGTGATGATAACTCGGAGGCCGGCCGCCTGACAGCATGGAAGGGCGTACTGACCAGGATAGATGGGGCCCTTAC
>JAUVCY010000282.1 GCA_030595585.1 Thermoplasmatota archaeon | reverse complement strand
GAACATGATCATCGGGACCATTCTGATCATCCCGATACAGATCATGCTGATGGCGATCGGGTGGGAATCCCCGGCAGACCTGCTCGACATCTCATTCTCATCCTTCTTGGCGGTCATCTATCTATCCATCTCCATCGCGGCCATTGCCAGCTTCATCTGGTATCTGGTCCTGCAGAAGGAGAAGGTATCCAAGGCGACCTTCTACATCTTCCTGCTGCCGGCCTTCCCGGTCTTGTTGGGATATCTCCTTCTGGGCGAACGGTTGGATATCGTCCAGATCGCGGCGGGGTTATCCATCCTGCTGGGCGTGTTCGTCTCACAGAGGAAGGGGTAACATTATTACCCAACATCTCATGAGGATATCAAGGGACCCACATGGTGAAACACTATCTCTCGATACCAGTAATATTCCTGCTATTGGCCGTTTCAGCTTTTCAACCCGTGGGTTCTGGCACGAGGGTTCCGGACCCGATCTTCGATGATTCCAACGGGGTAGATGTGCCCACCTGGTCCATCGGCGACTACTGGAACTACACCACCGAGTTCACTTACACCATGGTCCTTGAGATAGATTTCACCGGATGGATAAACATGTCCGTTGTTGCCGTCTACCAGGAGACCTGGAATTCGATGGACCCGGTCTATATCATGAACATCACCGGAGAGGTTGATGGGGCCTACTCCATTCCATTTGTGGGGGACGAGGAGATATATATCGATATCACCGGTTACATCTGGACCAGGATGCAGGACCTGTCACATTACAGGATGGTGACCAACGCGTCGATATCGGGAACATCATCACTACTTGACGATTATTATGGGGACTATCCCATAGGCTACGAGTATTATCCTCCGCTGGAGGAGTACGACTTCCCCCTTGTTCCCGGGGATATGTGGAGCGTGGACACCATAATGGGAATACCGTTCGCCGGCTCTTCCGGGAGCCCTGTACGGCTGGTTCAGAACCTCTCCTGTGGAGACCCGGTGGACATCACAGTGCAGGCCGGGACATTCGAAACGTTCCCTGTGAATATCGAGGAAAAGACATCGTACTGGTACAACGGTACCGTGGCAAACTCTGTCAAGAGGCTATTTGGCCTTTCCCTGGAGGGCATGGATCTCGACATTCCCCTGGAGCTGAGGGAATACAGGCACACTTCCCAGGAGACGACCATCAGGATATGGGTATCATCCCCTCAGCACGTTGAGGCCGGAGGGACGTTCACCCTCTCCGGGGAGCTGGGAGCATCGGCTACCCAGGTACGATTGTACTTTCCCGGAGGAATTGTTGCGGGTATGAAGATGATCTTTCCAGCAAAAACATTCCAGTTCCAGCTGGATGCGCCTTGGTCGAGGGACAACACGCCCACGAACAACGACTACGCATCGCTGGGGATACTTGCTGTGGCGGCGGGTGGCGCCACGGGTTACGATGTCTGTACCGTAACCACCAAAGCGCGGGACCTCGCCGTGTACAACCATTCCATATCGGTCACAAATGGTGGGGACGGGACCATCGACGACCCGTTCACGGCCAATATTACGATCTACAATCCGTTCCATTTCTCCGTGGAGGCCTTCACTGTGAATCTGACGGTCCAGGAGGGCGGGATCGACCTCTTCACCCAAGATGGCATCGACCTGGATGGGCACGAGAACATCTCATTTGATGTTGAATTCCTGATGGGGACCCCCGGAACATACACGATCGTCCTGGAGGTGGACCCGGAGAATTCTATCGCGGAGTTCAACGAGACGAACAATATCGTGAATGCCACATTCGAGGTGCTGGAACGCCCTCTGCTCAGCTTCCAGACCTCGCCTGGTCCAGGCAATTACTCGATTAAGGAGGGCAACTGGACCATCATAACCGCGGCAGCTTTCAGGGGCGATAAGAAGATCCAGGATGGGACATGGTATCTGGATGGTCAGCCGATGGCTGTATCCGACCGGTTCAACTTCACCGCATCCTACACGGGAAACCGATCAAGCAGGGAAGACCCTTACGTCCTGTTTTACGAACTCCCCGAAAACACCACGTTCGAGGGAGAGACTGACCGGCTCCAGTGGAATATCTCGGTGCTGGATGTAAACAGGCCACCCATTCTACAGGGTGCATCTCCCACGGGAGGTAATGTCTACATATACGAAGGGGACAATATCACCTTCTCCCTCAACGTATCAGACCCTGATGATGATCTGCTGATCTTCAGCTGGTCCATGGATGGAGAGCCCCTTGATAGGTTAGAAAGCGACCTCACACTGCGGTCGTCCTTCACGGGAAACCTGTCATCAACGAACTCCCCCTACGACGTCAGGGCAACCGCATCCGACCAATACGACAACGTCAGCATAAATTGGACCCTCCATATTATCGACAGAGACAGGCCGTTCACCTATCTTCTTGATCCCCATCCTGGTGATTACACTATCGGGTTCGATCAGGTCCTGAACATCTCCTATACAGCCAGCGATCCGGACGGGGACCCGATCAGCTCAAGGTGGGACCTGCTGGGATTCAATTTGACCTCTATGGACCACCTGTTGATCTCCCCTTCCGATCTCAACCTATCTGGAAATGAGACCTTCCAGGTCCTCCTTGTGCTTTACACCGGTCAGCAGATGGAGTCCTTCACGTGGAACATCACCATCGAGGAGAAGGTCACAGAAGAGCCGATACCTGGCCCCAAGGGCGTTTTCATCACATCCCCACATGAGGGGGAGACCTTCTACTCGGACGAGAACATTACTCTGGCCGCGACCGAGGCCGACGAGAGGGAGGTGACGTTCGTCTGGTATCTGAACGGGGTAGAGATACAGGGGGAGGGCCCGACCCTCCACAACCTTCTCCCTGGCAATCACACACTTGATCTCCGGGCATCGGTCCCGAATGCCGAGGAGATCACCCTTCAGGTGAACTTCACTGTGATACAGAGAGAGAGCCCCCAGCCGGCCGGGGAGGATGGTGTCGATAAGGAGGGCGATATCCCATGTTGGCTTATCATCGCCATAGTGATCGTCGTGATCGCCGTTTCGGCGTTTATGTTGTTCCTTTTAACCCGCAAAAGGGCTGAAGAGTGGGATGACGAGGAGTGAATCGAAAGGTTTATTATCAGTTCCACTTACACTGGAACGGTGGTTAAAATGGTCGTGAAAGTTGCCATAAACGGATATGGA
>JAUVCY010000229.1 GCA_030595585.1 Thermoplasmatota archaeon | reverse complement strand
GTGGACGGATCGCCGTCCCCATCGGTCACGTTGAGCTTACCGTAGACCTGTATCTCATACTCACCGTTGTAAGTCGTGCAGTTCATCATGAGGGTAACGTTCTTCAGGTTAAGTTCCCCGCCTTTGTTGATGATCAGGTCCCCGGAAAGGACGATCACCTCATCGGTTACGGTCTGTGTGTCGTTCACGTACCACGTCCCGGTACGATAAGTAGCTCCTGGTATGGAAGATACCGCGATAGGATCTCCGCCCTCCGCCTCCGATGCATGCAGAGAGAGGAATGATAACACGACCATCATCACAGCGATAAGGATACACCTCAATGAACGGGACCAACTGAACATGTTCTTTCCTCCTGTATAGGAATGATAAACCCCGTATGGGAATGCATTATTTTCACAACAATACGGCAATTATCAGATATGACGAAAGGATTTTACCTTGTATAAAATAATTTCTTATTATGTCATCATGGTCAGAGGGTTGGAAATACCGCCTGCCTGAAGGTCAATATTTCCAGTTCCTTGGAAGTTTTTTATAACAGCTACCCTATCGCTCCTTCTCCGGGGGTACCGAACTTGTACATCAGACAGCCCATCGTTTCCGTTCTGGGCCATGTGGACCATGGCAAGACCACGTTCCTGGACAGGATAAGAGGAGGCGCTGTGGTGGACCGGGAGGCCGGGAAGATAACCCAGCATATTGGAGCCACAGAGGTCCCCACCGAGGCGATAGAAAAGGTGTGTGGGAAACTCCTGGACGGAAAGGGTTTTTCACTACCCGGGCTGCTGTTCATTGACACACCCGGCCACGAGTCGTTCACATCGCTTCGTGCAAGGGGAGGGTCCCTTGCAGACATCGCCCTTCTTGTCATTGATGTGATGGAGGGCCTCAAGCCCCAGACGATCGAATCCATAAACATACTGAAACAGTACAAGACTCCGTTCATCATCGCACTGAACAAGATCGACAGGATAAACGGATGGAAGGTGGAGGAGGACCAGCCGTTCATACTGAACGTGAAGGAGCAGGATGACCTTCTCCTGGAGGAGCTGGACAGGAGGATATACTCCCTCATTGGAGATCTGGCCTCCCACGGCTTCAACGCGGACAGATATGACCGGGTCAGCGATTTCACCAACACCATTGCGATGGTCCCGATGGCCGCGAGGTCGGGGCTGGGCGTTCCCGACGCGCTCATGCTCCTGATGGGCCTCGCCCAGAGGTTTCTCGAGGGGAAACTGGAGACGGAGGAGGTCCCCGGTGAGGGCACCATCCTTGAGGTGAAGGAGGAGAAGGGGCTGGGGATAACGATGGACACCATCATCTTCAGCGGAAACATCAGAAAGGGCGACCTGGTCGTTATGGGCACCAAAGGCGAGCCCAGGGAGTTCCGGATCAAATCCCTTCTGAAACCCAAGCCCATGGATGAGATCCGCGATCCGAGGGAGAAGTTCGACAACGTAGGGGAGGTCCACGCTGCAGCCGGGGTGAAGATCCTGGCCAAGGGCGCGGACGATGTGCTGGCAGGGGCGCCCATCAGGGTCGTAAGGGATGAGGTTACGCTTGAAGATGCCATCCTTGAGGTCCAGAGGCTGACGGAGGTATCCATAGAGCTCGATCCGGAGGGGATCCACGTGAAGGCCGATGCCATCGGATCGCTCGAGGCCATGTCAAAGCTCCTGGAGCAGCAGGATGTCAAGATCTCAAAGGCGGATGTTGGAGATATATCCGAAAGGGATATCAAGGACGTTGCCTCGTATGAGGACCCGCTGAAGCGTATCCTGCTTGCATTCAACATCAAACCCCTGCCCGACGTGGAGAGGATGGCCGAAGAAGAGGATGTCAAGATCATCAGGAACAACGTTATCTACAAGATCATAGAGGATTACGAGGAGTGGTCCCGCGCAAAGAAGAGGGAGCTGGATGATGAGAGGAGGCAGGAGTATGCCCATCCCGCAAAGATCCTTGTCATGAGGGACCATATCTTCCGAATATCCAAACCGGCCGTCTTCGGCGCCAGGGTGTTGGCGGGGAGGGTCCGGAGCCACCAGAAGGTGATGAGGGAGGATGGTAAGGTCATCGGAAAGATATCATCCATACAGCTGGAGAAGAAGACCATCAAGGAGGCCAAGATGGGCGATGAGGTCGCCATGGCCATAGAGGGCCCAATGGTGGGCAGGCACTTCAACGAGGATGACGTCCTCTACATAGAGATACCTGAGGGAAAGGTCCCATTTCTGGTGAAAAAAGGGGAATTGACCATGGAGGAGAGGGAGACGCTGGAACATATCCTCGAGATAAAGAGGAGGGAAAAACCAACCTGGGGGATGGGTTAGACCCGTATCCCTTTTATAATTCCCGACCAATCAAGTTCACGTAACGGTAGGGTGTAATACAATGGCTGAATGCGAGAAATGTGGAAGGAAGGCCGGCCGACTCTCACCCGTGATGATCGCCGGGGCCGAGATGTACGTATGCCCGGATTGTACAAGATTCGGCACGGCGATAAAAAGGGCGCCACCACCCCAGCAGGCTGCCGCTGCAAGTTCTCACTCGACCCCGATGTGGTCCTCCAGGAAGAAGGATGCCCTTTCGTCAAGGGAAAAAGAGCTTGCGGAGGATTATCCAAAACGGGTTCAGAGGGCAAGGGAGAGCAGGGGCTGGTCAAGGGAGGACCTGGGCAGGAAGATCAATGAGAAGGTCTCCGTTATCAGCAACCTGGAGAACGGTGAGATCCACCCATCCGATAAGTTCATCCAGAAGCTGGAGAAGGCCCTGGGGATAGAGCTCATGGAGGCGGTCGAGGAGATACATACCACCGGCTCGATGGAATCCAAAGGCATGACACTCGCTGATTTTATCGTTCATAAGAACAGGTAGACAGGAGCATGAGATGGTGAAGAAGGCGTCCGGAAAGGAGAGAGAGCTGATCTCGGTCGTGGTGACGGTCAAGAACGAGGCCCATAACATGGGCGGCCTCCTCGATTCCCTGGTGGTACAGGAAGGCCCTATAGAGATCCTCATCATAGATGCCGCATCCACTGACCGGACCCAGGATATCGTCAGGGAGTATCAGAAGGAGTACCCGTTCATCATCCTGCATCAGTATGCTGCCCAGAGGGGCGAGAGCAGGAACAAGGGCATTGAGATGGCCAAGGGAGGGATAGTGGCCTTCACTGACGGCGACTGCATAGCGAATCCTTTCTGGGCCAGGGAGATCAGGAGATCGCTTGCAACATCGGATATCGTGGGTGGAAAAACGATGGCCATGGGATACGAGCCGTTTCAATCCCTGGGACGCGTGGAGGTATATCAGGATGGCCAGGACATCACGTTCCCCTCCTGCAATCTGGCATACAGGAGGCCCCTGCTGGAGGAGATCAAGGGTTTCGATCCCAGGTTCGTCACGGCGGAGGATATCGACATGAACTTCAGGGCGGTGAAGAGGGGTTCCAGGATCACACTTAACGAGAAGATGATCATCTACCACAAGGAGAGGTCGACCTTCGTGGGGTTCTTCAAGCAGGCCTTCTGGAACGGCTTCGGCAGGAAACAGCTAACCAACAAGCACGGGTCACTGTGGGGAAGCTACAATCCCTCAGAGATGCTGGAAAAACCAATAGGTTTCTGGTGGTTGACGCGGACCGTTATCGCCCTGATGGGGTATTTCAGCTATACCATGGCCCATCCGAAATACAAGATAAGATGAACGATCACCTGTATTGTGACATCTGATCGGCGGCCTTTTTAAGATCCTCCTCGAATGCGGGGATCAGCTTGCGGTTGTAGAGCAGGCCCGCCGGATGATACGTCGGGATCAGGATCTTCGCCGCCGTCGAGTGCAGGTGGAAGAGCTTCCCCCTGACCTCTCCTATCTTCTTTTTTGGGAGGTAGAACGTGAACGAGAACACCTGATATGCCGTGTTGCCCAGGGTAACTATC
>JAUVCY010000244.1 GCA_030595585.1 Thermoplasmatota archaeon | reverse complement strand
AGGAATCCCAACGGTGCGAGCAGAAGAGGGTTCGGCATGGGAAGCCCGAAGTCCTTTTTACTTCCGTCGACCTGTGCGTAATCGACCTGGCTCTCAACGTACTCCTTGACACGCCCATGCTCCTCGAACTTGAGCGAGGTGTATATGGGTGGTTGGCTGCTTACCCGGGTGGAGTGCGAAGATGTCTCGGAGAAGTAGCTGTAGTAGTAGTCCAGGTTGAAGGTGAGGTCCCCATTCTGGTCTATGAACGATGTGCCGTTATCGACCCAGTCGGTGATCCGGTAGGGGTCCCTGTAGAGGAACTCGCTGTTCACAGGGTCGATGGGGGCGACCACCTGTTTGTATCCACCACCTGATTCCTTGACCGGGATCACCACGTTGAACCAGCCGTGCCCCCCCCACTCTCCGGTGGACCTCTCGTAGAGGTATCCTATCTCAAGCCAGGCGGGGATGCCAACGGCCCTGCAGAGGGACGCCATCAGGAGCGATTGGTCGTCACAGTCCCCATACCAGTCGGCTATGCATCCTTCGGGCCATTTCGGATAGGCGCCGTACTTGATCTTGTCGATATCCCTCTGGTCCTCCCTCGTATAGTTGAAGTTGTCCTGGATCCAATCGTATATGGCCTTGACCTTGCCCAGAACGGTATTCTCACCGTCGGTGAGCGAAATCGCAGTGCTCTGGACGATTGGTGAGTTGGGGTTGTATCGATAATGTTCCGGGATGCCGTCGTCGTTGTCATCCACCTCCCATTCGTCGTCAAGGTATAGATCCTTGTAGAAACCGTCGATATCTGCGATCGTGCCGGAATCCTTCTCATCTATGTCCCATTTGTGATAGTACAGTTTTGCGTGGAACTCCGCCTCAAAGGAGGCCTCTCCCCTGAAGTTGGTAAGCTCCCATCCGGATATCTGGTTCCCCACCGTATTGAAATCCTTGAAAGGCAGGGGTGGATATATCCGGGTCTCAACGGTTTCCGTGGAGAGCTGGACGCCCAAAACATCCTGGGCCACAAAGGTCTCGCCGCTGTTGGAACTGGGTATGTCGAAAGGGGGTGCGACCTTTATGTTGATCTCATCGGCAAACCCGCCCGAGGCCTCGACGTTATAGTTTATTCTGATGGATACGTTTGTCCACTCGGGGAATTCGCGATAGGGCCTCATCATATCCTTGAGGCCGCCAAGAAGATCGTCCCTTGGGGCCTCCAGGGCCGCTATCGGTGTGAACAGGATCATCACGATAAGCACGGTGGTCAAGACCCGACTGGACCATATATAGGCGGGATGGCCGCGGAAGCCTGTTGCCTTTTTGCCCCCTTTCTCATTTTTTATCCGGCTTGGTTTCTTCTGCCTGTCCGTTCTCCGGCTTCCCTGCGCGGCCTTACCGGGTGCCTCACGTTTGGCCCTGGGAGGCTCCTTGGCCTTATCTTTCGTTACGACCTCGATCTCCTCGTCTTCATCATCGAAGTCATCCCAGTCGTCATCATCATCGTCGAAATCGTCCCAATCATCTTCTTCTTCTAACGACATCATTATCGATCCACCCCGGGATAGGAATGATAATGGACCGCTTAATGGGTTATTAAATTTTATGGGGCCATTAGGCCGATAACGTGGATGATGGACCTGCCCCGCCTCAATCGGAGCCTACACTGAAGGCGTACTCTTTTGTTCTGGAATTGCCCCTGAGGTCCCTTGCGTTATAGGTGATGCGGAACTCCGTTTCTCCATCAAGTGAAGTGAGGTTTCCAAAAGTGACCACGTGGAGATATCCCTTCCAGTTGTCCATATCATCCCCGTGCCAGGAATCCTTCATAATCTCGCTCTCTTTTTTCTTTACGTCGAAGAAGGTGGTGTTCTTGACCTTCTCGACCGTTATCTCCAGCTGGTTGGGATTGTTGGTATCGACCAGGGAGCCATCCACGCTCACGTTGATCCTGACCGTCTTCACATTCCAGTTGTCGGTGATCAGGCAGTAAACCTCGAGGCTCTTCACGTCGGAACCGTTCACATCCGGGAGATCCGTAACGGGCCCATCGAGATACCACACCTCATCCCCGTCAATATTGGTCCCCCTCACCACCACATCGGAGATGTGTGGGTCGGAGAGGTCGCTGATCGGTGGGTTCATTGCGATAAGGAAAAGGGCCACCCAGCCGGCTGCGTACATGAAACCGTTCTCGAAGTATTTCTTCTTCTCCAGCTTCTTCAGGTCGATCCCGAACTTCTTGAACAGGAAAAGTCCGATGGGAACGCATAAGATCGGAATTATAATGGGGATCGTCCTGTAGCTTGAGACATCCAGCTCGAAGAGGACCCGCATCAAGATGAAGGAGAACAGGGCGGCGACCATGGACATGCCCAGAGAGATGTAGATCATCTTTGCGGACCGGTTCTCCCCCTGCAGGAATTCGGTCTCATCGAATTTGGGGGGAACGAACGAGGGCTTCACCTTCTTTTCGACCTCCTCCTCAGCTTCGGGCCTGACGATCCTTCTCTTTGCCAAATCACTTCACCTGCTCTTATCGTAGTACGCCCATCGGGTGATACCATAAATCTTTTTCCCAATCTTCAATCCCTATTGGAGAGGGCGCCCTTCGCCACCTTCTTCATCTCTGATGCCATACCCTGATCGATCTTCCCGGATACGGCGTCCACCCCTATCCACCTCTCCCTTCCCTCGCCCACGATCTTGACGCCGAAATATGGATAGTGGACCGTATCCGACTGGATCACATCCACATCTCCCAGCAGGTCTATCATACGGATGCCCTCCTTATCGGACAGGACCGGGTCAACCAGTGTGTCCTCTATACCTTCGGACCTGGTCGGGTGGATGTGTGTATCATGCGTCCAGGGCTTGTGTGGGAGGTGGATCTCGGGGGCCAGGGAATAGAAGTTGATATTCCCCTCGGTGGTCTCTTTTCTGACTATTCCCTTTTTTGACAGTGATGTCAGGCACCTGCGCACGTGGCTCACCTTGAGGTTCGCCCTCTTGGCTATGATGGTATCCTCCCTCTTTCCACCTTTGACCGACATGAATATCCTCCTCTCAAGGTCGGTCATTGTCAAGAGGGTGGGCATACCGTTGCTTCTCTCCATTCCGCCCTTTGCAGATTCGATAACCTCGCCCAGGATGCCGTCGATGAAGATATCCCCCTCCTTCACGCCTCTGAACACTTTGCCCTTGTAGGAAACGAGGTACCTCAGTATAGGCAGGTAGATGGGGATGATCTCCTCGACAAGCTCACGGGGGCCCCTCAGCATTTTCCTCTTGATGGTCTTTTTGGCGACTGCCCTGGCCTCGACCACCCCGATCCTGGGGTGAACGATAACTCCAACAACCCCTTTCTTGACCACCCTTGCCTTCGGCTTTTTGATCTTTTTTGTCCTGGCCTCGGGGAGGAGCTTTTTCCGGTCCTTGATCTGTTTCTCCGGGTCCGCTACCTTCTTTTTATTCCGGGTCGTATCTGCCGGTGTCGTTTTCGGGGGCTCCGGCTTCTTCTTCCTGTCTTCCTTGAGCCTCTTCAGACCGGAGCGAAGCTGGGCCTCCAGCTCCTTCAACCTGTTCAGGGAGTCCCATCTATCCTCTTCCACCTTCTTGAGGAGTCCCATCACCGCTGGATCGATACCGGAAACGCCGGACCTCGCCTCCTTCGCACCCCTCTCCTCGAGGGTCTTCTTGAGCCCTGTGACCTCCTTGATCAGATCCCCCAGGGCCCTCCTCAGTTCGTCCTGGTTCCCATCCTTTTCCCATACGATGACCGTCTTGACCTTCTTGC
>JAUVCY010000112.1 GCA_030595585.1 Thermoplasmatota archaeon | reverse complement strand
CCGGTCGGACAGGCGAAGATCGCCTCCATCACGCATGGGAGCTCATCGTCCGAGTCCGATATGACCTCGGACCTCCCCTCGTCATTGGGCCTGAAAACATCGCCGCAGATCGAAAAACAGGCTCCGCAGGCAGTACAATCTTTCTGTATCACATATATGTCCATAGATCGGCCTCCATATATCTCGGGCAGGCCCGGTTAAGGACCACATCATATTTCACTCTTTTATTTGGAATGATCGTACCTGAAATCTTTGGGAAAAACCTTTAATAGTATGCGTAACTGTTTCAATCTTGTAACCATTACAAGATAGGAAAGGTGGCAATAGTGGATAGATATGTGGAACTTCTGAAGAAGAAGGGGTTGAAGATCACTCCCCAGAGGCTGGAGATCCTTCGTTACCTGGATGAGAACAGGATCCATCCCAACATCGAGAGGATCCACTCGGACCTCAAGAAGGATAATCCAAGCCTGTCCAAGACAACAGTATACAACGTTATAGATGATCTGACCAAGGCGGACCTTCTGCAGATCCTGACGATCAACCGTTTCGAGATACTGTGTGATTTCAAGGCGGACCCACATCATCATTTTCTGTGCAAGGAGTGCAAGAAGGTGTACGACCTCGACGAGGATTTCAACTGTCATCTGCTGGAGAAGATCAGGTCAGAGGGATATCAGGTTGATGAGGTACATGGTTATTTCAAGGGAACGTGCAGGTCCTGTTTGAACAAGAGAGAAGGAGGAAAATAAAATGGCAGAAATTAAGGAGATATACAAATGCGAGCTCTGCGGGAATATCGTTGAGGTCGTCCACGGTGGAGCCGGTGAGCTCACGTGCTGTGGGCAGCCCATGAACCTTTTCGTGGAGAAGGGCGAGGACCAGGGACAGGAGAAACATCTGCCCGTGATCAAGAAGGTAGAGGGCGGAGTAAGGGTGATGGTCGGCGACGTCCCCCACCCGATGATGGATGAACACTACATCGAATGGATAGAGGTCATAACCGAGAACAGGGTCGAGAGGTGTGCTCTCCAGCCAGGTGAGACCCCGGAGGCGTTCTTCTCCGTCGAGGAGGATATCATCGAGGTCAGGTCGTACTGCAACATCCACGGGCTGTGGAAGATAAATATCTGAGGTGAGTGAACATGATCAAGGAGAAAGTTGAGAAAGCGCTGAACGGACAGATAAACGCCGAGCTCTATTCGGGCTACCTGTACCTGTCGATGTCAGCATATCTGGAATCCATAAGCCTCCCCGGAATGGCGAACTGGATGAGGGTGCAGGCGAGCGAGGAGCAGTTCCACGGGATGAAGATGTACGACTACCTCATTGAGGCAGGCGGCAGGGCGAACCTAATGACCATCGAGGCGCCCAAGTCCGAGTGGAAAGGACCTCTTGACGTCTTCAAGGCGGTCCTGGAGCACGAGCAGAAGGTGACCTCACTGATCAATGATCTGGTGGACCTGGCGTTCTCCGAGAAGGACCATGCCTCATATAACATGCTCCAGTGGTTCATCCATGAGCAGGTGGAGGAGGAGTCCACTGCCTCCGATATGGTAGGCAAGATGAATATGATAAAGGATGATCCAAGCGCCCTGTTCATGTTCGACCAGGAGCTGGCAAAGAGGGTGTTCACCCCCCCCGTGAAAGAGTGATGATAGAGGTGATATAATGATAAAGATAGGAGATAAGATACCTGATTTTGAGACGGACGCGTACATGGACGGGGAGTTCAAGAAGGTAAAGCTATCTGACTTCCAGGGAAAATGGCTGGTAATGGCCTTCTACCCTGCGGATTTCACATTCGTGTGTCCCACGGAGCTGGAGGAGCTTGCATTGAAACACCAGGAGTTCAAGGATGCAGGTGCAGAGATAGTGAGCATCAGCACGGACACCCACTTCACACATCTTGCGTGGCACGACTCCTCTCCTGCGATAGGTAAAGTGGAGTACCCAATGCTCGCAGACCCTTCGATGAAGATCTGCAGGGAGTTCGGGACGCTTATTGAGGAGGAGGGGCTGTCGCTTCGGGGGACGTTCATAGTCGATCCGAAGGGAGTTCTGAAGTACATGAGCATCCACGATAACAGCATAGGAAGGAGCGCATCCGAGATACTCAGGATGGTCAAGGCTGCGAAGTACGTTAGCGAGCACGATGGCGAGGTGTGCCCCGCCAGCTGGGAGCCGGGCAAGGATACGTTGAAAGTCGGAATTCAGCTGGTTGGAAAGATCTGAAACATGGAGGGATGAGATATGGCAAAACTTTGGAGATGCATTGCGTGTGGATACATATACGACTCCGGGAAGGGCGACGCGGATAACGGCGTGGCTCCCGGGACGACCTTCGAGGACCTTCCAGACGGGTGGACCTGTCCGATATGCGGCGTTGGCAAGGATATGTTTGAAGAGGCCTGATCTAAAAGGAGAGGTAATATCGGTCCAGGGGCCATCTGTTCTTGTGATGGCCCCATATTTATTTTAATGAAATTATGGTTGTTGATACGAGAGATGGAGGTTGTGTGGATGGAATTCACGGCGTATGAGGTCATGTTCGCCTTTGGGCTTACTCTCTTTGCCGGCCTGTCCACAGGCATAGGTGCCGCCATCGTCTTCTTCTTCAAGAGCATAGACAACAGGATGATCGCCGGGTCCCTCGGCTTCTCCGGTGGGGTGATGATATATATCTCGTTCGTTGAGATACTCCCCATCGGTATTGAGGACCTTGGATATCGCGGCTTTCCCGGGCTCATGGCCTTCATTCTGGGGTTCCTGATAACGATGATGATCGATCGGCTGATACCCGAGGAGAGAAACCCGCATGAGGCGAGGAAGGATTCGGATCTCAGGATGATAAAAAGCGGTAAAAAAAATAAGGATATGGTGAAGGCCCGCATCCGCAGGATGTCCCTGATCACCGCAGGTGTGATCGCATTTCACAATTTCCCGGAGGGCATGGCGACCATGGCCGCCGGGTTGAAGGATATCTCCCTGGGCATACCTATCGCCATTGCCATCGCAATTCACAATATCCCCGAGGGGATATCGGTATCCGTCCCATTCTACGCGGCAACGGGTGACAAGAAGAAGGGTTTCTACCTATCGGTCCTGTCAGGGCTTGCGGAACCGGTTGGTGCGGCCATCGGATTCGTGCTTCTTTTCCCGATCATGAGCGATGCTGTGCTGACGGTGGTGTTTACCGCAGTTGGTGGGATCATGGTCTACATCTCCCTGGATGAGATCCTACCAATGGCCAGAGAGCACGGACACGGTCATACCGTACTTGTCGGCCTTTTACTGGGATTTGTGGTCATGGGCATAAGCCTTATCCTACTGTGAGATGTAGTTTTATTCGGGTGAAAAAAGATATAAAAGACCATAACTAGAGGTGAATAACGTGAAGGAGGAATATAATGGATAGAGTAGAGATCAAGCCAGGAGTGTTCTGGGTAGGAGGGATAGATTGGACGCTGAGGGATTTCCACGGGTACAAGACGCAGAGGGGATCCACCTACAACGCGTACCTGATCATGGATGAGAAGATCACCCTTGTCGATACCGTAAAGCACTACCTCTACGACGAGATGGTCGCGAGGATATCGGCTGTGGTGGACCCGTCGAAGATAGACCTGATCATATCCAACCACGTGGAGATGGACCACACGGGATCCATACCGAAACTGTTGAAGCTCTGCCCGAATGCGAAGATCGTAACGTCCTCCCAGGGAAAACAGGGAATTGTTCGACACTACAAGGAGGAGTGGGATTTCCAGGTGGTGAAGACAGGGGACACCCTGAACATCGGAAAGAGGACCCTCCACTTCGTGACGATACCCATGGTCCACTGGCCGGACTCCATGGTCACCTACATCCCGGAGGATAGGCTTCTGCTCCCGAACGATGCGTTCGGACAGCATATTGCCAGTTCGGAGAGGTATGACGACGAGATCGGGTGGGATATCGTGAGGGAGGAGGCTGCCAAGTACTATGCCAATATCGTTCTCCCCTTTGGAATGCAGGTCAAGAAGGCCCTGGAGGTGGTGGGAACCCTGGATGTGGACATGATCGGCCCCAGCCACGGGGTGATATGGAGGTCACACATCCCCCAGATAATTGCTGAGTACGGGAAATGGGCCTCGCACCAGACGGAGGATAGGGCGTTGATCGTCTACGATACCATGTGGGGTTCGACCAAGATAATGGCGGACAAATTGAAGGAGGGGCTGCTTGAATCCGGAATGCACGTCTCCATGAGGTCTCTCAAGGATAGCGACATATCCGACGTGATGACGGACGTCCTGACGTCCAAACTGGTGCTTATCGGATCTCCCACGCTCAACAACGGGATGCTTCCCAGCATGGGGGCTTTCCTTACCTATCTCAAGGGGCTCTGGCCCAGGGACCGTGTTGGGCTGGCATTCGGGTCCTACGGATGGGGAGGCCAGGCTGTGGGGCAGATCGAGGAAGTTATGAAGGGGATGGGGTGGGAGACCCCCATGGGAAACATAAGGATGAAGTACATACCCGACCCCGAGGAGCTGGAGGAGATCAGGGGAAAGGGAAAAGAGCTCGGGGAGATGAAGAGGTGATATCATGGAATACGAACACGTTGATGGAAAGGATAAGGGAAAGATAGTGCTCTACGCATTGAGCACCTGTGTCTGGTGCAGAAGGACCAAGAAGCTCCTTGGAGAGCTTGGTGTTGCATACGACTTTGTTTTTATAGACCAGAAGAGCAGTGAGGAAAAGGAGCTGTACAAGGATGAGATCAGGAAACACAATCCCAGATGCTCATATCCCACGCTGGTGTTGAACGACGAGAGGTGTATCGTCGGATATCAGGACGAGGAGATCAGGGAGGCACTCTCCTGATGACCGATATCACCGAAGAGGAGATAGAAAGCACCTTCCAGCGGTTGACCGCTGATGCGAAGAGGTCCGGATACAACCTCAACCCTGACGAGGAGTTCACAAAGGAGCTCGTGGAGAGCCTCCTGATAAACGGAAAAAGGTACGGCTACTGGGCGTGCCCCTGCAGGCTTGCGGACGA
Organism: Thermoplasmatota archaeon; assembly: GCA_030595585.1. Lineage (GTDB taxonomy): Archaea > Thermoplasmatota > Penumbrarchaeia > Penumbrarchaeales > Penumbrarchaeaceae > JAGLEG01. The sequence goes on along the minus strand of JAUVCY010000112.1, from coordinate 1,403 downwards.
GGTGAAGGAGGAGGACCTGGACCTGATATGTCCCTGTGATTACAGGGATGTGGATGTTGAGGAGTTCGGGGCCTGCTACTGCGCGCTGTACGTTGATAAGGAGATCGCATCCGGTGAGAAGGAGGCGAAGCCGATACCGGATCGGAGGCCCGAGAGGGAGGAAAGGGCCCAGTTCAAGGCCTCATCCGGTAAGGGTGTTGTCCAGACAGAATTGGCATATCCTGTATGGAGATGCAGGGTGTGTGGATATCTCTGCGCCAGGGAGGAACCCCCTGGGATCTGCCCTGTGTGCAAGGCGGGAAAGGAGAGGTTCGATAGGTTCATGTAATTGGGATCATTATACGGAAAAGAGGTGTTGGAATGAACAGTTTGAAGGGAACGAGAACGGAGAAGAACATATTGACAGCATTCGCCGGGGAGTCCCAGGCGAGGAACAGGTACACCTTCTTTGCGAAGCAGGCGAAGAAGGAGGGCTTCATACAGGTATCCATGGCTTTTACGGAGGCCGCTGATAATGAGTCCCAGCATGCAAAGACGCTTTTCAGGTTCCTCGAGGGGGGCGAGGTGGAGATCACCGCAGCGTTCCCGGCGGGAGTGATAGGGAAGACCGTGGACAACCTGAGGGAGTCCGCCGCGGGTGAGAACCACGAGCATATTCACATGTATCCTGATTTCGCGAAGATCGCGGATGAGGAGGGCTTTCCGGAGATCGCCGTTGTGATGAGGTCCATCGCAAGGGCGGAGAAACAGCACGAGAAGAGGTATCTGGGAATGATGGAGAACATAGAGAACGATACGCTCTACAAGAAGGTGGAGAAGGTCCTATGGAAGTGCAACCAGTGCGGATTCATATATGAGGGCTACGAGCCCCCCGAGAAGTGCCCGGCTTGTGCGCATCCAAGTGGATACTTTGAGATCCTCGCCGAGAACTGGTGAGAGAGATATAACGGATATTGGGGGAAGCCTTTGGTGGCTTCCCCTTTTTTAATTTTCAAGCATATATGCTTAAAATGCGTTTCTTTTTATCATCTTTGTTTCCGACTTGTTTGACTAATCAACGATTAGTCACACGTTAATAAAAAGCTGTGCTTTTTATGAATATGCTCCGAATGTCAGATAATGCAGTAGCATTTTCTTATGTGTGGAAAATTACATTTTCCAAACAATTCGGAAACGAAACCCCAAATCTCAATATAACCCTTGAACATTTAAAATAAGTATCGATTAATGATTCCTCTTTCGGGGGGGAGGCGGATATAATGTCATAACCATTATCATATACCTAATTTATATCATACTATGATGAAGGAAAATGAGGAGCTGATAAAGGAAAATATTATTAGCATATTTGATAATTATTTCATGATTATTGGTTTCCTTATTAGTTTTGCAATTGCTACACC
>JAUVCY010000116.1 GCA_030595585.1 Thermoplasmatota archaeon | reverse complement strand
TTCGAACGTAGTTCTTGGCCATTGGCAGTAAAAATAACACAGGTCAATGGCCAAGTCTGAAAAATTCTTTAGGATTTTTCTAAGACGATCCGGCCTCCTGCACTAATCATTTTCTCAAATAGAAGCAGGACCTTTGAGAATTTTCTTTAAAAAAAAATAAGTGAAAACTTGGTTGAAAAACATATCCTAATAAAATAGACCGCCCGACCTCCGCACTATGATAAAAATTGGCTGGAGGTCGGACCCGATTTCATCCCATTATGTAAATGATGCTCAATGCGATCCAAGATCTTAAAAAAACACCATTACTGAATACTACCTCATTATTACTATGAGATGCAGATATTATATTGATGGGGATCAATACTTGGCAGGTCGCCTTTTCTTGTAGCAATCCCTGCAGTAGACCGGCCTATCCTGATCTGGTTTGAATGGGACCTGGGTCTCCTGTCCACAATCCGCACATACTGCGTCATGCATCTCGCGAGGTGGCCTATCATAGCCGCCTTCTTGCCTATCATCATACATATTATACTTCCTTTTGGCCTCTTATACAGAGGCGCTGAACCTTCCAGCGCCTTTTATTATTAATACTTTTTGTATAATTAAATGACCTATCGGTGATTTAAGGAACCTAATGCGGGAGATCATATTTTCCAGTGTATCTCATAATGATCGGGCGGACGTGAACATCCGGATGGATATTACTCCAGATTTAATTACCTCGATACATATCAAGGTACGATGGCACAGCTGTTGATCAAGAACATTCACATGATGGATGGGGGCAGAAAGGACATCCTTATCGAGGAGGGCAGGTTCTCCCAGATAGAAGAGGCTGGCAAGGTCCGGATCGAGACGGATAGGGTGATAGAGGGGAGAGAACACATTGTGATGCCCGGCCTTTGTAACACCCACACTCACGCGGCGATGACGCTCCTTAGGGGTATTGGGGACGACCTGGAGCTGAAAAGATGGCTGAAAGAGAAGATCTGGCCCCTTGAGGCCAGGATGAAAATAGAACATATCAAAGCTGGAATGGAACTCGCCTGCCTGGAGATGATAAAGACCGGAACTACACTCTTCAATGACATGTATTTCATGGAATCCGATTGTGTGCCTCTTGTCGATAGAATGGGAATAAGGGCCATATTGGGAGAGGGGTTCATAGATGCTTTTGACGAGCATCTGGAAAAAGAAAAAAGAGCCGAAACGGAGAAGGTCATCAATGCCTGTGCCTCCTGCAGTTCAGGGAGGATCAGACCCTCGGTGGCCCCCCATTCGGCCTATACCGTGTCAGAGGATGGGCTCGGATGGTGCAGGGACCTCGCAGATAGACATGGGTGTCCGATCCATATCCATATATCGGAGACCGGAAAAGAGGTGAAAGACTGCATCAGAGACCATGGTTCAACTCCCACACGATATCTTGAGGATATCGGACTTCTCGGACCCGACGTGATCGGAGCCCACTGCGTTCACCTCACGGACGAGGATATATCCATAATGAAGAGCCGCGAAGTGAAGATATCACATAATCCGATATCGAACATGAAGCTCTCCGTAGGGGATATCCTCCCAATGAGACCGTTGATGGAGAAGGGTGTGACGATAACCCTTGGAACGGATGGGGCCGCCTCCAACAACTCGCTGGACATGTTCCAGACCATGAAGTTCACCGCCCTTCTCTCCAGGCAGAGATATGGTGTGAGCTCGATCGGTGCCAAAAGAGTGCTGGAGATGGCAACCAGGGCTGGTTACCTATCACTGGGGTCTGATGGAGGAGAGATAAAAGTGGGTAGATTGGCCGACCTTATCCTGCTGGACCGGAACCACCACTCCCTGGTCCCCGACAACGATAACATCTCCAATATCGTCTATTCATGCTCAAGTTCAACGGTGGGATATTCCATCATTGGCGGAGAGATCATCATGGAGGATGGCGTGGTCAACCGCGAGAGGGAGATCATCCAGAATGCTAGAAAAGCAGCATCGGATCTACTTTCAGGTGACGAGGGATCATAGGGAGTCGTGGTGGATCACATTCTCATCCCTGAACTGTGACATGACCTGTTCTGCCCTTTCAAGGTATGATCTGGCCCCAATTTCCCCAAATATATCACGAGATTCCTCGAGGAACTTCAACGCAACATCCTTTCTCTCAAACTTCAGATTATGTTCGCCCAGGTGAAATGCAGCCCTCCCGACATCATACCGGACCTTCATCTCTTTGAGCACATCATAGGACCTTTTCAACATCACACCACCCTCCTGATCTTCCCCGTTTCTGGATCTGCATACTCCCATATACATATCGGCAAGGGCGGCTCCGATCCTATCCCCTTTCCCGGACAAACGATCCGTCACGAGATCATATGTGGTCAGTGCAGATCCCTGTCCCTCCCTGACACATCTTATCGGGATCAAATTGATCAATGCCCATAGGTTCTCATAGCCATATTCACCTGCTCGATCCAGGGAGAGCTGAAGCATGTCATGAGCGTTTGCCAGATCTCCTTTTTGGATGAGGGCATTACCCAGACTCTGATATGCCCTTGACTCCTCCAACTTGTTCCCTATTTTAATTAGATGTCTCATCGCCCTTTGATAATATTCAATGGATCGATCCAACTCCCCCTTGTGATTGAACAGGTTTCCTATGTGAAGGTACAACGTGCCCAATGTATTGAGATCGCTCTGCTCCTTTGCGAATTTAAGAGAGAGTGTGTATTTCTCCAGAGCCTCGCGAAAGTCACCCTGTCTCCAATGTATATAGCCCAAACCCATTGAAGCGTGGCTCTTTCCCTCCGGATCGTCGTGTTCGACAGAGAGGTTCAAAGCATAGTTCAACAGCCCAGCCGCCTCCGTGAACCTGCCTTGCAGATAGTGAAGACGTCCTTGGTTCAAAAGGGATCTTACCTCAACATCAGACCTTCCAAGTTCAACAGAAAGGGCCCTGGCCTCATCGGAAAACTCCATGGCCCTCTTCCAATCGCCCATTTGTAGACAGATGTTGGATATCTCCATGAAGACCTCCATGTTCTCCGCCCTCAGAATATCGGATCGGGGCATCCCCTCCTTGCAGTCGATCATCATCTTCAATAATGATATTACCCTTGATGGGGATGATTCCTTGTAGTGTGATACCGCCTTGGTCAGGTATGCCAGCGCGTTCGATCGGTCCTTGGCAAGGTAGTAGTTCAACGCGATATCGCTCCACCGCTCGGGATCATTCGAGTACAGGTTCTCCAACACTCTGGCGACACGGTTATGGAGATATTTCCTCCTGGAGTGGTTCAATTCTGAGTATATGACCTCTCTTATCAAGGGGTTCTCGAATTGATAGAGCTCCTCCTCACTTCCCTCCATGATAAAATTCGCCTGTATCAGCTCCTCGATGGCTTCCAGGATATCCTCATCGCCCAGTTCCAGGGCGTCCTTTATCACATCGAACGTGAAGGTAAGTCCCACCACCGACGAGACCCTGATCACTTTGATCGAGAGAGGTTTCAACCAGTGGATCCTTCGCAGAACAACGTCCTTTACATTCGTCGGCAGGGTGACCGCATCCGGATCGGTCATATTCAGGGAATCGGGACCTTCCGTACCGAGGATCCCTTTTTCCAACATCGAGTGGATCAACTCCTCTATAAAAAATGGATTTCCTACTGTCAGCCTGTATATTGTACCTACCAGATCGCGCGGAACGGCCTCCACGTTGAGGGTCTTTTTCAGAAATTCCTCGCATTCCAGCTCGATGAAGCGGTTCAACCGGATCCTGACATATTTGGTATCCTTATCCAATCTTTTCAATGAATCTGTAAGGGGGTGTGCCTTCCCCTCACCCCAGAAAAGGTCCTCGGGTCGATATGTGCATATGATCAATATCGGATCGTCCTTTATCCTCCTGCATAAATATTCCAGAAGTTGAAGGGTGTTAGAGTCCGCCCAATGGAGGTCGTCTATCAACAGGCAGAGAGGCGTCTCGGAAGCTAGACCAAAGATGAATTCTGAGAGCATATCCATTTGAAGCGGGGGCTCCTCCATCTCCTCCGTCTGCACCTCCTCGGCCTCGATCTCAGCAGGTATGAGCGACATCGGAACGAGGTCGCTGTCGTAACCAAAATCCAGACCCGATCCGTCGTCATAACCCCTTTCAACAAAAGGTGAATCTATCTTGCTGCCCTCGTAGAAGCTCTCCTTCAACTTTCGATATTGATTGAACATCTCCTTGAAGGGAAGGCACGTATCCGTGTCCTTGAAATAGAGGCATTTGCCTGAAAGGAGAGTGAATGTTTCCATGGATGCTACGGTTTTGATCTCTTCCAGAAATCTTGTTTTTCCCACCCCTGCCTCACCTGAAACAACCACCAGTTTCCCCCTTCCACGGGATACGTCCTTCAGGATATCGTTGATCTGGGAGATCTCTTTTCTCCTACCAACAAGATCGATACCTGCCCTCTTACCTGTGTCCAACATCCCAGCGCCCCTGAATTCTTTCACTCCATTCTCTTTCACATTTTAAACATCAAGTCGATATTAAACCTTTTCCCACCTGATCCTCAAATAAATGAACATCGCCATTTGTAAGTCGGTTGACACCGCCTGATCGGCATTCAAGGATAATAATTTCAGTGAGTTCACATATGGTGTTTTATTTTACTGGCCAAGCTCGATCTCAACGGGAATAATATGGCATGCATACCCCTGTAAAAGTTATACATTTACCCATCTCCCAGCTAGCCTTATAATCATCCTCTATGCTGGCCAGGTTATCGCCTGCGGGAAGCATGTCATGGGATACTTGGTGCTATTTCTCCCGGGTGTAGAAGCTGCCTGATAGGGCGATCCACCCCCCACAACGCATATTGCCCTTTATATCAGCGTTAGCCCACCTGATCGATCCTGGAGGATCACATATGTCGAACGATCAATATAAGGAGCCGGAACTTTCGAGCAATGCCATGCTTGTACTGAACAAGAGGTATCTCGAGAAGGATGATGATGGTAATGTGGTGGAGACCCCCAGAGAGATGTTCCTGAGAGTTGCAAAAAACATCGCCCAGGCAGACAGGATCTATGATGGCAAGAAGGACCTTGGACCGCTCATCAACGAGTTCTATGACCTCATGGCGTCATTGAACTTTCTGCCCAACTCCCCTACCCTCATGAATGCTGGTAGTGATCTACAGCAGCTGTCTGCATGTTTTGTCCTACCCATTGAAGACTCCCTTGAGATGATCTTCGAAACTGTGAAGAACACCGCACTGATCCATAAATCCGGTGGAGGAACCGGATTCTCATTTTCAAGGATCCGGCCGAAGAACGACCTCGTCAAATCGACGAAAGGCGTTTCATCTGGCCCTATCTCGTTCATGCAGGTATTCGATTCGGCAACGGATGTGATCAAGCAGGGAGGTACCAGAAGGGGCGCGAACATGGCCATACTCCGCGTCGATCACCCTGATATAAGGGATTTCATCCTGGCCAAGGATGACAACAATAAGCTGAACAATTTCAATATATCAGTTGCCATAACAGACCGTTTCATGAGGGCCCTTGCAAAGGACCAGGATTACGACCTGATCAACCCCCGGTCAAAGAAGAGACAGGGGGCCGAATCCGCCAGGGAGATATTCGACCTGATATTGAAGCAGGCCCATAAGAACGGGGAACCGGGCATGATATTCATCGATAGGTTGAACCGGGACAACCCCACACCAGAGGTGGGCGAGATAGAATCCACCAACCCATGTGGGGAACAGCCCCTTCTACCCTATGAATCATGCAATCTTGGGTCAATCAACCTCTCCCCCATGGTCATGGAGGATGGGAAGATAGATTGGGACACGTTGAGAAGGGTGACCAGAAGCTCGGTCCATTTCCTCGATAATGTGATCGACATGAACAACTACCCTCTTGAGGAGATAAGTAAGAATACCAGAGATAACAGGAAGATCGGACTGGGGGTCATGGGATGGGCGGATATGCTCTTCAAGCTGAAGATACCCTATGACTCCGAAGAGGCCGTGGCCCTCGTCGAAGAGGTGATGGGGTTCATAGAGGAGGAATCCAAGAAGAGATCAAGGGAGCTGGCCGTTGAAAGGGGCCCATTTCCCAACTTCGAGGGATCCGTATACGGGAAGAACGGTGAACCACCAATTCGAAATGCGACCACGACAACGATCGCCCCCACCGGTACGATATCCATCATAGCGGGGACCTCTTCCGGTATCGAACCGCTGTTCGCCCTCGCCTTCCAGAGAAATATCATGGACAAGGATAAGATGATGGAGATCCACTCGGATTTCAAGAGGATCGCCAAAAAGGAGGATTTCTACTCGGAGGAGCTGATGAGGTCCATCGCAGAGACCGG
>JAUVCY010000234.1 GCA_030595585.1 Thermoplasmatota archaeon | reverse complement strand
GGGCTCGGAGGGTGTGCCACTCCATCTCGAGGGCGTGATAGTCAACCCCCTCAGCGTGGACCTGGTCCTCACCGTAGAGCTATATGAGGATAGCGGATCGTCCACATCCCTCTTGATCGCTTCCGGTGAGTTCGACGGTGCTGCGATCGCAGGGGGGCACTTCCCCCTGAACATATTCCGCACCTCCCTGACGGAGGGATCCTGGATACGCCTGGTCCTCTCCCTTGAGGGGGGAGGGACGCTTCCGGGATTTCAGTTCTCCTATCAATCAATATCCGGAATAGGGTCATATCTATCCTTCATGAGCGACCCCATGCCTCAGGACGACCTGTGGATGAGGATGGAGTCGGCGGATGGGGGCGAGATCGAGGAGATACTTCCCAACGGGCCCCCCGAGACCCGGCAGGTCCATTTCAAGTCCGGGATTCGTGACCTCTTCGGCGCCTACGACGTGGAGGAGGTATCCATCAGCATGATAGGTGTGGGGGACGCGTACATCTTCAATCAATCGGGAAGCCCGACACCCGGTGGCGGCCAGGAATATACCTATTTCAACTTCACCCAGGAGATAGAACCGATCCCATCGGGGACGTATGTTATCTCCATGAGGGCAGCCAGCCATTCAGGCAGGGTATCATATTTCAACACCACACTCGAGGTGTCACCAGGATTGTTCCTGACGATCCCGGTTCAAGATCCGATACAGGTGGATGCCGGTGAGCAGGCCGTTTTCAGCATGAACGTGTTGAACGGGGGAAGCTCAACGGACCGCGTCTCGTTCTCAGGTTCAACCTCCCTTGGCTGGAACATAGTGCCTCCCGAACCTGTTGACATCGAGCCGGGGGATTCGGAGTCCGTGGAGTTCATAGTGGATGTCCCTTTCTCCGCCTCCTCGGGACACATGGAGGAGATCACCCTGGAGGCGAGGTCCCGTAATGCGGACAGGACCTACTCCTCAAAGGGCATGATAGAGGTCATGGAGGAGGCGACCTTCGGCATATCGATGAGGGGCCCATCCGAGAAGGCCTTGTTCTCGGGCATGAGCGCGAATTTCACCGTTGAGCTCACCAATCTAATGAACGATACCGAGGCTTTCGAGCTCTGGCTGGAGGGCCTTCCATCTGGATGGTCATCTGACTTTCAGGCATCCGGGGGAGGGATCAGCGGAACCAGATACGAGGTTGTTCTGGAGGGAGCCTCATCCGCTATGGTATATCTCAATATCGACGTACCCTCTTCCGATAGCGGCGGGAGATACCCGTTCAAGGTGAACTGCAAGCAGGTGGGGGAGAGCGAGGTGAGGTCCCTCTCCATCGAGATGCTGGTGGTTGACGATTCACATCCATCTTTCTCCCTGTCCGAGGGAACAGGGGACGAGACGGCCGGACGGTCCGGCTACGATTTCCCGGTATCGTACAAGCAGGTATCCTACTACCTCACGATCTACAACCCCACACTTGAGGATAGGACCGTTGAGCTGCTGGCAGATGGGCCGGATGGATGGGGGCTCGAGCTCGATGAGGCACCATTCGAGATCGGTGGGGGCGGGAGGGAGGATAGGGTGCTTCGCGTGACCCCCAGGCAGGGAGATGCGTGGAAAGATGAGGGTTATCCTGTCGAGGTTGTCGCTTACATGGGATCCGGCCTGGAGGAAACGCTGGACCTGACCGTGGACCTGGAAAAGGTAAGGGATGTGTTGGTAGAGCCAGAGAGCAATACGATCTCCGGCAGGTCCGGAGACACGATAGAGCTCAATTTCACGGTGTCGAACCGGGGAAATGTGGGGGAGTCAGGCACCATCACCTTTGGCCTGGATGACAAGCTTGTGATAAACCGTACCCAGATCGACCTCAGCCTGGAGAGCGGCCAGAGCAGTGACCTGAGGTGTTCGCTCAAGCTGGGGAGCGTATCGGAGGAGGAGATCCTCAAGGTTACGATCTCCGTGGAAGTGGTGGATGGATCGACGGTGACAGGCGACGTACAGGTCAAGGTCAGGCCGGTGGAAGAGGATGCCCTGGATATGATGGCATATCTGAAATGGGTTCTGATCGGCATTGCGGTTGTGGGACTCGGCATTGGTGGTTATCTCTTCTACACAAGGAAGTTCAAGCGTCAGGGTGGAGCACCTCCGTCAGAGGGCCAAAAAGAGGAGAAGTTCAATGCCGTTTCCATCACGGCAGAACCCGTAAGGAAGGCGAGGCCGGTGAGGCCCCCTCCGAACGAGGGTGTGCTCAATGAGGCGGATAGACTGGCGGCACAGCTTCTGGGTGAGGATGAGGCCGTACAGACCATGAAGATAGGAACCGTTGAGGTGGTGGATGCCACGATATTGGAGTGATTGTCGATGATACACTCGTCAGAGGTTGCGGTACTGGATGAGAACAGCTCATGGCACGGCGTGAAGGTTGAGGGTTTGATGGAGGCTGCGGGCAGGGGCGTTGCCGAGAACATTATCGATCTGTATCCCGACTGCGGGTCCATCACCCTCGTTTGCGGGACGGGCAACAACGGCGGTGACGGCTTTGTCGCCGCAAGATACCTCTCCGAAAGCGGCATCCTGACACGCGTCCTCCTGTTGAAGCCTCCCAAGAACATCAGGAGCGACCTCTCCAGGGAAGCCTTCTCCTCGCTTCCTGAGGATGTGGGAATACTCGTCCTGGGCAGGGGCATAGAGATGAACGGCCTTCCTCCCCTTCTCGAGAACTCGGACGTTGTGGTCGACTGCATGCTTGGCGCGGGAGCCGTGGGGGCGCCCAAGGGGATCTACGCCTCCGTTCTCTCATTTTTTCCCGAGAAAAAGAGGGTTGTGGCCGTGGACAGCCCCACGGGTTTGGGGTACAAGGGCTGCGTGGATGCTGCCTATACCATCACTTTCCATGATATGAAGGAGGCGATGATACTGAAAGGCCTCCCCGACCCCAGGTGCGGGGAGATCATCACCGTTGACATTGGGGTCCCAAAGGAGGCGGCGACACACTTGGGTCCAGGCGATATGAACAGGTTTCCCCGTGGCGATCAGGATTCCAGGAAAGGCGACGGCGGCAGGGTCCTGGTGATAGGGGGGGGACCATTTATCGGCGCCCCTTCCCTGGCAGCAATGGGGGCGCTCAGGGGAGGTGCGGACCTCGTGAGGGTGGCGATACCAAAGGGGCTTTTCGACGTTGTCTCCTCCTATTCTCCCGACCTGATCGTGGATCGGTTGAACACGAATGACCCGTTCGTTCTGGGGCCGGAGGTGATGGGTCAGCTGAGGCCGATAATTGAATGGGCCGACGTCATCCTCGTGGGGCCGGGGGCGGGCACCAACGGATCGACCGTGGAGCTGATCAACGAGGTGATCTCTCACTCGATCAAGCAGGTGAAGAGGTGCGTGATAGATGCAGATGGCCTGAATTCGCTTTCCCGGGGGTGGAAATGGAAAAAGAAGCTCTCAACCTTTGCGGGGCCGTTCTTGGTTACCCCCCACAGGGGCGAACTGAAAAAGCTGCTCTCCTCCTCGGGCCTCTCCCACGGCGATGAGATGTTTAAAAAGCCCTATCTGAAGCTGGGGAAAAGGGATGGCAAGGTCAGGAAAGACCTGGTCAAAGAGGCCTCCCGCCTCTCCCTTCTATCCGGTGTCGTTACGCTGTTGAAGGGCCCCGTGGACCTGATCGTGACCCCTGAGACCCACACCCTTGGCGAGCACGTATCCTTCAAGGTCGATGGGAAGCAGGTCAGCCGCAGGTACAACACCACGGGGTCCGCGGCGATGACGGTCGGTGGGACGGGCGATGTCCTTGCGGGCATATGCGCGGGATTGATGGGGAGGGGAATGACCACGTTCGATGCCGCTTGTCTGGGTGCCTTTATCCTCGGCAGGGTGGGTGAGGAGGTTTTCAGGGAGAAGGGGTATTCGATGA
>JAUVCY010000276.1 GCA_030595585.1 Thermoplasmatota archaeon | reverse complement strand
TCCCAAAAGAGTGCGTTGCGTAGAAGGGTTAATTATATTCCAACCAGAATGGCGATCTCGATGGCCTTACTTTACTTGATCAGCTCTCCTGTTATCGGATATGGCGGGAACATCGGTGAAGTGACAGGTCCAGGGGCATTTCAAGCTGTGTTCTCATCCGGAGAAAGCCCACTTGGTTCCAATGGAACGGTCCTTGTGAACGAGATCTACCCCGATCCCGATACCGACCTGAACGATGACGGCGTCATAGACCAGGTGGACGAGTTCATTGAGCTATACAACCCCACTTCCTCCCCTATCTCCATGGCAGGTTGGTCCGTGTCGGATAACAGTGGAACTCACGTTCTGAATGACCTCTCGATAGGCTCACGATGTTTTCTGGTCCTATGGAGGATCGATACGGGCCTCAAACTGGGCAGGGACGATAACGTTGAACTTCGCAATTCTACAGGGGTGACCTCCGACCACGTGGAGTACCTCTCTTTCGGGAAGGGCGACGTACTTGGCAGGTCCCCGGACGGGGCCGAGAGGTTCAGAAGGACATCCTATCCCACACCAGGCCGAATGAACAGGCCTCCGCCCAGGATCGTGATCAACGAGATCATGGTGGACCCGGTTGGCAAGAACACCGGAAACCAATGGGTCGAGCTCCTGAATCTGGGTGGATGTGAAGATCTGGATGGTTTTATATTGGACAACGGCGGGGGTATCAACATCCCACTGACCGGGGAGCTCTCCGGGGATGAGAGGATATTGATCTCACTGGATGGGCCCGAGATACTTCCGCCCCACCCGACTGATATAAGAATTATTAACGCCCCCCAATCCAATGCGCTGTACATCTCGGGAGATGATATGCAGCTTACCGATCCCGACGGTTATCTGGTGGACTACCTGGCCTGGGGGAACTCTTCAAATGTGGATGGACCTCGCGGTGAAGGTGTTTTTAACGCCTGGGATGGAAGTTATCAGGACGATGTGACCGGGTCGATGGTCTTTGGCCTTGAGAACCCGACCATCCCCGAGGGAACAACGATACAGAGACATCCCGACGGCTGTGATAACGGCTCAACCGGCAATTGGGTCAGGACCACCTACGGGACGAGGAACACCTGCGGGTGGAACAACTCACTGGACCCCACGATATCAATCGTGACAGCCTACGGATCGCTGAATTTCAACAGGTCCGAGGAGAAGGATGTTCAGATCACAATACGAAATGTTGGAAACATCTGTGGGAGAGTGAATTTCGATGTTCTGACGGCCGTTGAGGGTTGGAGAGCAGTGGATTGGAAGGGAGTGGAGCTGAACATGTACGAAGGGGAAGAGGTGGAGCTGAACGTCCATATCCAGGCCCCAGACCGCCTCTTCGATCCAAATCATTGTCCCATCTACCTCAACGCCTCCTGGATCGACATGCCATTTCTAATGACCAAGGCGGAGGTAACGGCCATACTCCCTGGACCGGACCCCTCGATCTCTGCCGGAATATTGGAACTTAACGGGGACGTGGCTACCACAGTTCCCGAGGGGGTGGTCCTGGATGTTGAGTGCACACTCCTTGGAGGAGGGGAGATCGGGTGTGAGGAGATAGAGCTTGAGCTATCCCTGGAAAATGGAGATCAAAATAGGATAATTGAGGTACGGACGTACGATGGGATCCTCACCACATCATCGAGGTCTTTCAGATCACGGGTGGATACCCTTGGCCTTTCAGGCAATTACACAGTTACGCTCAGATTGGACCCCGAGGACCTGATCGAGGAGATATTGGAACGTAACAACATCCTATCCTGGAACATCTCCATAATTCCAACTCCGGTTGGCCATTCCCAATCCCATCTTCTGTTCACCGATCTCCTCTGGAACTGCACGGCCTCCCAGACGTTCGCGGTCGTTGAGAACCCCACCGACGATGCAATTGATATCGGCGGCATGAGGATATCCGATGGAGAGAGATGGGGCAGCTTCAAGGATGGGGCCTCCATCCAGCCCCACTGTTCTATCGGGATCGCGTGGGGAGACGAGGCCATCTTGCGGATCGATGGGGAAATGGAGATCTACCGGTTGGATGAGGGCGGATATTCACGATACCGCATGGAGGTGGACGGCCCGGTCCCCCGGCCCGGTGAAGAGGGGAAATTGGTGCTTCAGACCAGATATCGAAAGGAGATCGATACCCTGCTCCTCAAGAGGGATGCGGGAAAGACAGATAATTGTAGCTGGATGGATGCAGGCATTGAAACAACCCATGGCACCGTCATGTCCAGGTTCATAGGGGCGAATGGCCTCCCGGTGGATACCAACACATCACTTGATTGGACCGTCTATAGTGGTGGGTGCTCCCTCGTGGGTTTTCTCCCATCCACACCTTCGGGAGGTTCCGGCGAACTCTCACTGTTGTCCACGCGTCAGTATGGCGGGGACATCAGCGGTTACGTGCTCTCATGCGGAAGGACGCTGGCCTCCATTCCCAATGGGACACACGTTTCGGGAAACGGGACATTCTCCCTGGCAAAGGACCCGGAGAGCTTCCATAAATGGCAGGGAGTACCGCCTGATCTTAGCACTGGATACTCCTCCGAGATGAACGGCCTCGAGATATTTTCGGCCAGGGTGGAGGGCTATCAGGAGCTGACGCTCCCCGATGCCGGAGGCGTCCTCCTGTTGATCGACCCTGGAAACAGGGTGGTCTCTTCTATCCCCTGGGGGGATGGGACCGAAATTGGAGAGGTCCCCAGGGATACTCTCATAGGTCCTATCGAAGAGGACAGGATAGGCTTGGTAGGATTCGGAACGACCCCTCTACCCTCACTGGTCGATAACAGGGCCGATCCTGACGTGGTGCTGATATTCTCCGACCTCATCGATGGGGTGAGCTGGATACTTGAATGTGAGGATGTGCAGATCATCACCCCATCCATTGATCGGGCCGATATCCACGCTGAGCTTATCGAACACCTTGAGACCGTCGGAGGCCTCGATATCTACCTCGGCATACCTCCCTGGGTAGATCCGGGCCCGCTGGCGGAACGGGACATTTCAAAGCTCAGGAGATCGATCGCAGTGAGCCTTGAGGATGAGGGCGCGATCATACGCTATCAGAGCGGAGGAGCTGAACTGGAACGAAGCGGAACCCTGATGATATCCGATAACCGGATGGTTATCTCGGCGATGCCCATGTCCTCTGTGGGGGGATTCTCGGAGGCCGCACACCTAACTATTGGCCTGGAAGATAGCAGCCTCTGTGCGGAGCTGATGGAACGATACTGGCCTGAAG
>JAUVCY010000285.1 GCA_030595585.1 Thermoplasmatota archaeon | reverse complement strand
GCAAGATGAGGGAGATGGGGATCGATATCTCAAAGGATAAAGAGAGTGTGGGCAAAAAGCCCCGGATGGTCCGACCCAAACCCCGCAAGTAGCCAGCTGTGAAACACACATCACGGACATGAACTCCAAACCGGCAGGTGTAGTAAGTTAATTAACGGATAAACTACATTTTATAAATATGAAAGGGAGAGGCGTCGCTCTATTCTGCCTATCGGCATTACTGCTTGCAGGTTTATCTATAGTGGGCGAGGATTGCGATGTTGAAGCAGCCCCAAATGCGTATTTCACCTACTATCCGAAGGATCCTGTTGTTGGCGAGGTCATCACCTTCGATGCCACCCTGTCTACAGGAGATAGCATTCACTATAATTGGAGGTTCGAGGACGGCCATAATCCAGTGGGAAAGATCGTTAACCACACATTTGACGACTATGGCACCGAGATCATCATACTGGTGGTGACCAATTCAACCGGTGGGGTAGATACATACTCTGAATCCATTTTTATTGAGAGTGACCTGGATGCGACATTTGCTACCTTAATAATAGGTTTCATGATGGTATACTTTGTTTTGATCATTATCATGCTTATATTATATTCATTGAATCCAATTATCGGTGGAATTCTCGCCTACAAGATATACAAGAAGGCAAAGGAAACCGGAGAGATGAAAACCGCGAAACCATATCTGATAGCCCACCTGATAGCAGGATGTATCAGCCTAGTCATGACGAACTTTATTATCTTCTCGATAATTGGTCACATCGTGATATATGTGCTGTTCAAGAGCAAAATGAAGGAGAGGGAGGCAGATATTTCAAAGAAAATGAAGAAGGACCCGAACTCACCACCTCCTGGAGTTATATCAAAGCCTCCTTTACAGGCCCAACCACGCCCTCAGGAGGCACCGATGCCCCCACAACCTCAAGCAGTGCCTCGATCCCAACCACAAACCCCACCGTAGCAGGTGTACAAACCATGGCCATGTGTCACCCTATTTTGAACGATATGGGGGCATATCAATTTCCCTACTCCAGAGGAAGGACAGGTCCGATCGATAACGCCTACAACCATGTGCAGGAAGTTTATTATACGGATAACTGACATTTTATGGACATGAAAGGGAGAGGCGCCATTCTGTTCCTGCTGACCGTAACACTCCTTGTATGCATGATCTCCGGAGTAGCGGAAAATGGAGTTGAGGGGACCCCAACAGCGTATTTCACCTACTCTCCCGAGGACCCGGTGGTCGACGAGGTGGTCACCTTCGACGCCTCCCCTTCCACGGGAGATGGCCTACGGTATAAATGGGTCTTCGAGGACGGCCACGAGCCCACCGGCGAGGTCGTTTCACATATCTTCGATGATTTCGGTTTCGAGCAGGTGGTACTGTTCGTGACCAATTCAACCGGCGGTGTGGATACGTATTCCGAAAACATCTATATCGATAACGAAATGGATGGGACGGTGGGTGTTCTACTGGGAGGCATTCTGGCAGTTTACCTGCTCATTTACCTGTTCTATATCCTGGTCATCATATTCTTCCTACTCCTCTTTTTCGCGAACCTCATACTGGGGATAGTTCTCGCATTGAAAGTGTACAACAGGGCAAAGGAGTACAACGTGATGGAGGAGGCGAAACCGTATCTCATCGCTCATATCGTGGCAGGCGCAATAAGCCTCGTGATGGCTCAATTCGCCCTGATATCCATCATTGCCCACCTTGTGATCTACTCCATGTTCAAGAGCAAGATGAGGAGCATGGGGATAGATATCAAGGTGAAGGGAAAAGGGACCCCTCCCGGCGGCAAAAAGAAACGTCCCAAGGCGCCCTCTTCCACTTCCACACAGGAAGCAAAACCACGTCCCAAGAAGGCACCGAAGCCCCCACCTCAATAGATTCGAGAAGTGCCTATTAATAAACAATGGCAGACGGAAGGTGACATCATTTTTGGAGAAAATTCAAAGTTAGGAGAGATCCTTTCCATCACAACGTTGATCATAATGTTGATCTCCTTTACGAACCTGATATTCCATTTCTTCAATTTTAAGGCACTAATATGCCTCAGGATATTGTGGTACATTCTGGGGTTCGCCTGCGGTTCCTATTCCATCGTCCTGTTGTTCAAGAAAAAGAATCGGTCCCATGTTGCATACAAGGTGATCTCGATCATCGGGACCATCGCCAATGGTATCATGGCAATAACCGCGATCACCTTCCTGATGACCGTACTGCTGTTTCTGTTATTTTTATTAATTATTGATTTATCGAGGTGATCTACCCGACCCCCCGACCTGGGGCTGGGTAAGGGAAAACCATATTCTATCAATGGTCACCATTCCGCCCATCAGCAGGAGGGAAACGATATGGAGTTCGAAGGATTCAACAGGGACACCGTCTCCTTTTTCGAGGAGCTGACGATGAACAACGAGAGGGAGTGGTTCCTCGCCAACAGGGAGAGATACGACAACTCGGTGTTGAACCCCTCAAGGAGCTTCGTGTCCTCCATGGGTCCAAGGCTCCAGGAGATAGCTCCCGACATCGTGGCCATCCCCCTGGTGAACAAGGCCCTGTTCCGCCTGAACAGGGACGTCCGTTTCTCCCGTGACAAGTCCCCCTACAAGACCCACATGGGGATCTTCATGTGGCAGGGGGACAGAAAAAGAATGGATAACCCCGGATACTACTTCCATCTGGAACCAGGCATGTACATGGTGGGGGTGGGGCTGTATATGTTCAGCAAGGAGCTCATGGAGAGGTACAGGGAGGCGGTGGACGATGAGAAACTGGGGCCTGAACTTGAGAAGGCCGTGGACCTCGTGAGGTCCAGGGGATACCACGTTGGAGATAAGAAGTACAAGAGGGTCCCAAGGGGATACGATAAGGATCACCCAAGAGCTGAACTCCTGATGTTCGGGGGACTCACTGCAATAGAGAGTGGACCGATCCCGGAGTGGGTCTACGGAGAGGAGATCCTCGATGAGCTGATGAGGAGGTTCGAGGAGATGTCCCCGATACAGGAGTGGCTCATCAAGGCGCTGTAGATCGGGATGATACGATACTTCTCACCTCAGCTGTGTTCTGGTAATCTTAGATCTTGACCAATGGATGTGGGCTTCTGCCTGCGCCCTTTTTTTATTTTT
>JAUVCY010000240.1 GCA_030595585.1 Thermoplasmatota archaeon | reverse complement strand
TCCTCCAGGCGGGTGCGGTGTCTGTGGAGCTCCGCAAGCCACACCGCCATCTTGAGGCCAAGGGTTATCGGTATCGCATACTGACCATGTGTCCTCCCCACCATGACGAGGTCCCTGTACTTCCCGGATGATGATGAGAGCACCTGCTCCAAACGGTTCAGCTGACCGTCTATTATCCTGATCCCCTCCCTGAACTGGAGCGCAAGGGCGGTATCGACGATATCATACGATGTCGCCCCCAGGTGCACCCATCTTCCAGCATCGTTACTGCACTGCTCTGTAAGCGCGTTCACAATGGCCATTATATCATGCTTGATGGTCGACTCGATCTCCTCGACCCTGCTGATAGAAACGTGTTCCAGGGTCGCCTTCCCCGTGATCTCAAGCGCATCCTCGTTGGGTATGTTGCCCACCTTGGCATGTGCCCTGGCGAGAGACGCCTCAACCTCCAGGCACCTCCTGACACGGGCGTGATAGCTCAGTTCCTCCTTCATCTCCTTCCTGCCGTACCTGTAATCGA
Source organism: Thermoplasmatota archaeon (assembly GCA_030595585.1). Taxonomy (GTDB): domain Archaea; phylum Thermoplasmatota; class Penumbrarchaeia; order Penumbrarchaeales; family Penumbrarchaeaceae; genus JAGLEG01. The sequence goes on along the minus strand of JAUVCY010000240.1, from coordinate 3,335 downwards.
GTGGACAAACGGGCTCCATATCAGGGACACCTCCGGTATACGGGTAGAAGGTTCTCACCTTTATTAATGCCTGATACTCCTTTCAACTTCTATATCAACGATATTCATTCAGGAAAATGGTGAATTATTATAATGGTATTTGGCCAAGTACAATTGGCCATTTACGGTTAGTAACAAATGATACACCCATTATACTGCACAATTTGGAGTGATATTTTATATCACTTCGGTTATACAACATCATTATATAGTATATTCGTCATTATCCTAATTGAGATTATACTATGTTCGTGAATAGGGAAAGAGAGACGGATTTCATCAAGGAAGTCATTGAAAGACCTGGATTTCAATTGATACCGATCTGGGGACGACGAAGGATAGGAAAAACTGCTCTCCTGCTTCATTCACTTGAAAAGAAGGCCTTTTATTTCCTGGCCACGGAAAGCACTTCAATAGATAACCTGAAGAGATTCAGGGAGGAACTATCAATATACTTGAACGATGAGAGCATCAGAGGCCTGGAACTTGACTGGGAGAACATCCTGAGATACATCTCGAAGAAGGACCTGTCCATAATAATCGATGAGTTCCCCTACCTGATCAGTGCGGATGCGTCCATCCCCTCGGTCTTTCAAAGGATAATCGACCTGCATCTATCCGGCACCGATACGAAACTGTTCCTTTGCGGCTCCTCTGCAAGGATCATGGAGTCGTTCGTCCTTGATTACAAGGCCCCATTGTACGGAAGAAGAACAGGGCAGATCCATCTGGATCCTCTGAAGTTCAAACATCTGAAGATGTTCTTTCCCAACTATTCAATGGAAGATCTCGTGAGGGTCTTTGGGACATGCGGCGGAATTCCACTCTATCTCCTCCAATTCGACCCCGAAAAGGACCTGTGGGACAACATTGAGAGTGTTTTCTTCAATCCATTCTCGATAATGTACGAGGAGCCGAAATTCCTTTTAAAACAGGAATTCAAGAACATTGCCACTTACAGATCGATATTGAACGAACTTACCTCGGGAAGGACTAAATTAGGTAAGATAACGGGTTCTCTTTACCTGAAGAGATCTGATATCACACCTTATTTTCACAATTTGATCTCCATAGGATTGGTGAACAGAGAGGTCCCCATAACAGAGGACCCGGCCAGGTCCAGATCAGGGATCTACATGATCTGCGATCATTTCATGAGGTTCCATCATACCTATGTCTATCCCAGGATCGGCCTGATAGAGAGCGGAAACACCGGGGAAGTTGTGAAATTCTTGAAAAGTGATCTTGATAGATTCCTTGGTTGGACCTTTGAAAAGATAGTGAAAGAGGTTTTTCTTGAATGGAGCAACAGCAACAGGATACAATACCATAAACTGGGCAGATGGTGGTACAAGGAGAATGAGATAGATCTGGTGGGCCTGAACTCAAACCGGAATGAGGGCATTTGTATTGAGATCAAATGGAGTGGAAAGATCAAGAAAATAACGGATGTCAGGAGATCCATCGAGAAAGGAGATGAGGTACCATGGGGAAATGAACGGACAAAATGGTCCTATCTCTACGTTTCCAGAGGAGGATTCACAGAGAATTGCATGGAGTGGATGGATGAGAACGAGATACTACACTGGGACCTTGATGACATCTCCAACATACTGTGGAACAACTGATCATCAAGCTTTATGATCGGACCGGTGGTCGTTCTCCTTTTCACGGGGAACGAAAAAAAAGTGTTAACATACGTAAAAAGAGCACCTTAAAAAGGTGCGCCTACTCCTCATCCGTCATGGTCTTTGCGGAGAGGAGTGACCGGCGTCCTACGCTCAGGTCCTTCATCACCTTCTCCTGAATGGACGTCATCTCACCCTCCGACCCGTGGAGCGTGAGGTATTCGGACACGGATATGCCCTCCCTTCTGGCCCCCTCGATCAGTCGGATGTAATCTTTCCTCATTTATGTCCCTCTGTCACAATATCTTCCCGTCCCCACTTAAACCCTGCAGGGTAATGACCGGTATCATCACCTTCCGGGCTTATCCCCCGTGATACGCCCCCTATGTGCTCCCCTTTTTTTAATGATTTCTATAGTGATCCCATCATCATGCCCAATGCACGGGCCGAGACCTCTCTCTTGAACTCCGACCGGCCTAGATGACCCAGTGAAAAACCTTCGGTAATTGGTCCGCCGCCCGGTCCCACAACGGATATGAACACCGTTCCCACCGGCTTATCTTCCGTCCCACCCTCGGGGCCCGCTATCCCGGTCACCGATAGGGAGATAGTGGAGCCGAATAGCTCTCTGCACCCCACTGCCATGGCAGATGCCGTCTCCCTGCTTACCGCCCCTTTCTCCATCAACGTCCTCTCCGGGACGTTCAACAGTGATATCTTGACGTCATTGGAGTAGGCCACCACACCTCCCAGAAAACACCCGGAGGCCCCGGGGACGTCCGTTATAAGGGAGGAGATCGCCCCTCCTGTGCACGATTCGGCCGTTGAGATCGTCACCGACGTCCTGATCGCAGCCTCGACAAGGCCTGTCCAGGTGGGCTCCTTCAACTCCTTCCTCCCCTCGAAATGTCCCTGACCCTGGAGGGGCCCTCTATCTCATCCAGATAAGAACCAACGGATGAGGGGACCAGATCCCTCCAGGCGCCTCCCTTGACCATAAGCTCCCTTATGCCTGTCCCCGAATATAGCTCCCGATCGACCAGCGCGGTGGACCTGACCTCGTATCCCGCCAGCCTGAACAGTTTTTCAGTGAGGGGATTGTTCGAGTAGACGATATCGAAACCTGGACAGAGGGATTCCACATGGCCCACCCAGATCGAATACCGGTTCACATCCCGGATCGGAACCACTATTATCCGTTCCGACCATCCTTTATCGGCCCCCCATTGGAGGAGCATCTCGAACCTCTCCCTCCCGGTGAATGGGTCCCGGAGCGTGTACGAGCTCTCTGCGGATCCGATACCCACCACCAGCTGATCGACCTCGGAGAGGGCGGACTCCATTATGGATACGTGGCCCAGGTGGAGCGGCTGAAAACGGCCAATGAAGAGACCTTTCATCGTGCTCATTATACGACGGGAGATATATCATCTTTATCCAGAACAACGTCCTTCATGGAGGAACGGGAGATAATGAGGGTATCGTTAAATAAAATGGGAGCAATGATATCCTTGAAGGGTTGATTTCTACTAGAGGGGTGGATTGCAATGGATCTTGAGAAAGGGAATAAAACCGAAGAGATACCGGATGAGGATCACATAATGGATCAGGGACCTGACGAACAGGGATTTCCCGACATCGGTGAGAATGATGAACTTGAGGTGGGAT
>JAUVCY010000034.1 GCA_030595585.1 Thermoplasmatota archaeon | reverse complement strand
CCTCCTCCTGGCCCGGGATATTGCCGAGAATATTATGATCAAACACAGAACGATGGCTACCAGGATGAGGAGATGTGGGACATACTGGTCCAGGTTGAGGCCCACCTCCCCCTCACCTCCATCATCATCGTCGATAATGGGGGTATCATTCTGCGGTACATACGGCAGATATGTCTTGAAATCCCACTGGTAGTCCTTGTCCAGCTTGAAATTGTAGATGTCCCTCAGGGTGTAGGCAAGGAAAACCTCATACGTCAATCCCTCATCCAGATCCGCGTGGATGATGGCGGTGAACTCATCCTCACCCGCCTCAACCTCGAAGCTCACCTCGAATCCGCCATCACCTTCGTCAGTGGGCACCGCCCAAATCCTGAGATGGTTGAGGAGGGAGGTCAGCCTCACCGGGTTTGTGAACCTGAGAACGAGATCCTCTCCTGAGCTGAAATTCACCTCGACACCAAGGGGATAAACACCATCCGGGAACACGAGGCTGAACAGGCTCCTTATCGTGTAGTTCCTGCTCTCCAGGGTTGTCAAAACGTTTCCCCAGCTGTCCGCTATGCCTCTGGAAACAACGATCCTGTACGTGTGGCCAAGCTCGAGATCGGGCGAAGTCACCCATATCTGCTTACCGTCGACCATCTCGATCTTCGTCTCTACCTTCAGGCCGGATATGTTGGTGATATCCTCGAACCACACGGACCCGGCAAGCGTATCCTGGTCCACATCCTCGCTGAAAGTGACGGTGACCTTGAGGTCCTCTGGATACTGCATGGTGCTGTTCGGGATCGGATAGATGCTGACCACATAGGGGGCGGTGAGATCGCCGTAGGCATCAATTCCAACGCTCCTGTTCATCGAATTTCCCGACGGGTCCCTCACCATGAGCTTCAACGTGTAGTAGCCCTTCTGGGTGAAGTTGAATGGGAAGCTGAAGCCCTCCAGTGATACCGACCACTCCACCTCCGCACCGGAATAGTAGGAGAGGTTCCATCCGAAATATGCCCCTTCCGGGAAATGCTCGTCGTTATCGGTTATATTCGGAAGATATTCTACCGGCTGGCCAAGGTACACGGCAAAGGGACCGCTGATGCTTCCCGTGGGTGGTGTATGGTCCAGAACCGTCACCTGTTTGGTTATATTTCCCGTGTTCCCTCCGCCGTCCGTCACCTCAAGCGTCGCGTTGTAGACCCCGGGATGCGGGAAATTTATCCAGATGGTATGTCCGTGGTGGGTGCTGTTCCAGCCCCGCCCCTCGAAGAACCATAGATAAGAGGTGAGAGGACGGCTGTCGAACGATAGATCATTATCTGTCGTCCCATCGGCAGCATACTGGACGGAGTGATCCTCGTCCACGATACCGGGGCCGGTGAAATTCACAACAGGAGGTGTGGTGTCCGTGACATTCACCCGGACCGCCGTGTAATTCTGGTTGCCCGCCGGGTCCCTCACGGTGAGGTTGACCCAGTGGTATCCAAGGGAATCAAAGTGGATCAATACACTCGTACCAAAGCCCTCGAACAGGATCCCTCCCTCGGGATCGACCACCTTCCAGGAGGTGTTGTCCACCCGGGTGAAGGCCGGGTCCAGTCCTACATCGTAGCTGGTCGAATTGAACCTTGAACCCTCCGGGGATATCTCCCTCTCAATATCCGAGGAACCTACATCAATTACAGGGACTGGCAGGAGCGTATCAAGGGTTATCTCGTACGTACGGTTCGTGGGCCCCGCCCCGTGCTTATCATAAGCCTCCAGCAGGACCTCGTTGTAACCCTCTTCAAGACGCAGGTAGATATCAAATCTCCCAGATCCTCCCACGGTATTGTTCGTCTGCTCCTCACCATTTACCTTCACGACCACCCAGCCAAGTGGCTCTGACAGGCCCTCAACGACCCAGATCTCCTGATCGGTGATCCTGGGCGGCGGGCTTATGATGGATACCGAGCCAGGGCCGGTGTTGTCCACCGAGAACCCTGATGCCTCCTTCCAGTTCGACGTATTGTTCGCCTCATCATATCCGCGGTATCTTAACATCATGTGGGGAACGTCTCCGGGGCCTCCAGCCTCCGACCTCGTATCCCATTTGAAACCCACCGGAGGCCCGATGGCCACAGGGTGATACTCCTCACCTGGATCATCGGCGACCCCATTGTTGTCCGTGTCGTTGAAGTACTCCACCTCGACCCGATCCAGGTCCGGGTCCCCGATGAACTCCAGTTCCGCGATACCAACTATCGTGTAGGACGTGGTCAGAAGGTCCACATTTGGTGGGGTCGAATCCATCGGTGTCATGTTCAGCCAGACGCTGGGGGTCGATTCGTAGCCAGAAGTGTCAACGGCAGAGACCCTGAACAGGTACTCCAAACCATCGACCAAACCGGAGATACCTATCGACACCTCCACACCGGACGTGTTCGCAACGAGGTCCCATCCATCCGCCTCCCACAGGAGCGGAGGGGTGGAGTTCATGTAAATGGAGTAGTGATCAATATCGGTCTCGTTGGTCCCATACCAGGAGATCAACGCTCCGTTCCCTTCAAGGTCTGGCGCCAGTGCGAGGCCGTCCGGGACCCGGGGGACAGAGTGGTTGAACTCCATTGTGAACTGGGGGTATATCCTCTGCCCCAGGAACGGGTCGTCGATCAGGACCAGAAGCTCCATGGAGCCCGTAATGCCCGATGGAACCACCCACCTATACGAGTAGTTGCCGTCATCCGCCGCCAGGTCGCCCATGGAGATGTTGCCATCGTCCAGCAGCGGCAGAAGCGGCATCGAGATGTTGGATATGCCCCAGTATCCCTCGACGCCCACATCCCCTGTACCCGCTATGGAGATGTTGCTGTATTCGGAGAACATCTGGTACATCTCGGGCCCCCTTGTGATGAATATACGCTGTGGGGTTTTGGCCGTTGCATGCGCGGAACGAATGGTGACATAGGTGTATGACGCATTTATCGTGTCGTCGTTCGCAACGTGGATTAAGGAAGTATTCGAGGTGGATACGTTGGACGTCATGATGTATCCTATGAACGACCCCTCTATGGAGGTCTCATTGAGCTGGATCGTCCTTCCTGTCGTATCCGAGTCAGAGGAAACGTTCGCGGAAACGGAGCCGGTGCCGATAAGGTCCTCGTTGACCACCTCAACTGAAATGATGTCACCGTCGGTGGAGTAGTACTCCTGACCCAGGCTGATCCCGGAGGTGACCGGGTCGGATACGTTTCCCGAGATCACAAGGGCGAAATGCTGCGGGCCCATGGGAATGCTCGTTCCGTTGACGATCACCTTCCACCATCCGGTTGCAGGATTCGGGATGGAGATACCCTCGACGTTGTTCACGTCATCCCTGGTATCATCGAACGGGTGGAGGAAGTCGTTCCCGTGATATCTCGTTCCATTGGGCGAGATCAGGATCAGGTCCAGGTCGTTGACCAGGGTCACGGCGGAATATGGCGCTGCCGGATAATCGGACCAGGCCAGTGTGAGGCGGACCTCCTCGTTCGAGTTGACGCGAAAATACCGCTCGACGCTGTCGGAGGTCTCGATGCCCGCCTTATCATCGATGAAGGATATCCTTCCTCCCTCGTATGGTGATATGGTCGTTGTGAGGTTCACCCGCCCCCAACCCTGATCGAAGTCAGGCCTGGAGTTCACCTCCTTTGTGGTGGCATTATAAACGCTGTACTGTCCAGGTGTCATATCGACGGCCCCACCTATGATCGCGGCCTTGATGAGGGCGCCGGAAGGTGAGGAGAGGTCCTCGATATCCGTGAAATACTGCCTCACCAGTACCGCCATTCCCGCGGTCAGAGGCGTTGACATCGATGTCCCCCCCATGAACAGATATTTGTCGTTATGCTGGTAGAGCCCCCAACCGTTGCCCGAACCCACCACTGATGAGTTGCAGGATAGTATCTCGGTCCCAGGAGCCACAACGTCAGGTTTGATCCGCCCATCATCGGTGGGCCCTCTTGATGAGAATCCCGCTATGCCGTTGATATCATCTGACAATTTGTCACTGTGGATCGGTTCCAGTGGATATTTCGAGATATATTGCCACCCCAGGATGGGATCGTTTCTCCATCCGGTCCAGTCACCCCATTCATAGACATCATATTCCGTGTCAAGCCTGTAGTTCTCGCTCGCCCCCACTGTGAGACAGTTCTTGGCGGTTGCCGGGGAGCCAATGGAATCTGCATCCACCTTGCCGTCTATGGGATACCAATCCAACCCGCTATTTCCCGCGGAGAAGAGGATCAACATCTCAGGGTTGTAATACTGGAACCAGTCGACCCACTGCGATGAGGTAGTGTAAGCTCCGGCAGCCGACGATCCCCAGCTGTTGGTATGGATACGGGATCCGTTCTCGTAGGACTGCTGGAACAGAAGGCTGAGGTTGGATGGGATCTGGAGCGAGCCTCCATCTGCCATGATCGCCTGGAAGAATATGGACGAATTGTAGGCCATTCCCCTTATGGTCCCGTTGGATTCTCTGCCGTTCCCGGCCACGGAGCCCGTAACGTGGGTACCATGGCTGTGGCCGTCGTCAGGGGACGTGCCCGCCCAATTGGCGAGGGTCGCCCTGTTGTCGAAATCAAGGTGGATGTCACCGTCCACGTTGTGGTCGTCGACCCCGGTGTCAAGTCCGGTATCGGCGATCGTCACTATCTGTCCTGTTCCGTTCAGGCCGTACGTCTGCCACACCTCCTCCACTCCCATGGCACCTTGAGATACGTTATTGTGAAGTTCGTAGACTGGGGAGGGTTCTATCCACCGGACACCATCTATTGATACCAGTCCCTCCGGATCGAGTATGGGGAGCTGCAGGGTGTAGACGATATCAGACCCGACAACGGGATGGCCGGACGCCTCCTCAAGGTACCGCCGGATCTCCCCATCGGGAAGGAAAAGCTCCACCTGAAGGGAATCGGATCCGCCGATCTCCACGGCGGGGACCTCGTTAAAGAGCAGATCATGGGTCTCGGGTGAAAGCTTCAGCCCCGAGATGAAAGGGGATATCCCCACCACACCAGGTATGCTTGATATCTCCCTGGGGTCCTCATTCCCCCTGTGGACGATGTAGGAGTCATCGGGCATGTATGATACTACCCCAAAACCAAGCGCCTCAAGCGAGTCCCTGTAGGATGAGTACATGGGCCATTCGAACTGTACGATCCAGAAGCTGGGATCGGCGTCCCCCTCATACGTCGGCACAGTCCTGAGCATCTCATCTATCGTGAGATCACCCCACAGGGAACGGACCATCTTATCCGAGGATAAGCTGAATATCCGACCCTCATCCCATAATTGGTCATCCGTGGGTCCTGCATGGGTTAAAAGACCACCTGGAAAGACCATCACAATGGAAAGAAGAACGCACAGTACGGCTGTATGGCTTGATCTTGACATGATTAGCATCGCCCCTGAATGATAGCCCGGATAGCACCCCTTATGATCGAAAAGGACTAGGGGCTCAGGTGTTACCTTTACCGGGCAGACCATCTGGCTATCAATCCACCATTAGAAAAATATTTGGGTTGATTACTATGGGGGCAGCAGCTCGGCCAGAGCGGATAGGGCTTTTAGCCCCCTCCTCGATCCTACCCTCTCCTGGATCGTCTCAAGGCCCCGATCCATGTAGGGTTCCAGGTACGACTCCATCTCCCTGAACGAGAGGAGGGACGGGTCCCTGTCGTGTACCACGACCTGCAGTAGAGGCCAGTTGGGAAGAGAGGTTAGCTCTATCGACATATCCCCTACGTGGCCCTCTGCAGCCGTCTCATCCAGGAACAGGCCGATGGATACGGCAAGCGAAAGCAGATCCTCCCTCGTCCTGAAACCCTCCTCGTTCACGAGGTGGTCCAGTTTCTCAAGGAGCTCACCCCTTATCATGATCGTCACGATCGGCCACCCCCCAAATTGGTGATATGCATCCCACCCAGCTCCCTTGAGGTCTCCTTCAGCAGATCGAACTCCTCATCGGTCAGCACTCCATCTGCGATCGAGATGTAGACACTTTTGGAAAGGGAGCCCAGGGATGAAAGGAACCTGACACGCCTGGCCCCATCCATGTATGCGAAGGGTGAATCCAACATAAAGCCGCCCTGTATCATGGCCGGGAAGGCGCACAGTACGGAAAGGGATACCAGCTCCCTCTCCCCGGCTGACATGCTCGAGAGCGGAACGGTCCTACCGCTCCCCGAAAGCTCCCTGCCTATCTCGTAGGTCTCGCCATCTATCACGATCGCGGAGTATTTTCCCATCTCATCTGGACCGGATATGTCATTGGCCTTTCTGCAGAGCTCGGACAGGAACGATTCCCGCTGGTCCACCTGCACCTCATCCAGCTGTGATGTGGCATCGTCAAGGAACCGGACCTGGTCCCTGATCCCCTTTCGCCCCATATCGCTCCCCATCAGTTCGATCAGCCTCGATCTCTGACCATCCAGTTCCCTCTCCAACCCCTCTGCTCTCCTTCCGAGATCTCCCTCCCTGTCTCGAAGTGTGCGGATCCTCGCTTTCGTTCTCTCGTATTCCCTGATGGATGATATACATCCCTCCAGCTCCCCCTTCACGGTCGTCCCGGAGCCGCTGATGGACCTCAGGGCCTCGCTGCAGGCCCTGTGATCCCGGATATATTCCCGCATTTCCGCCCTGCAGATCGAGGGAGCGGCGAGGATCGCCCTGACCTGTTCAAGAACGGTGTCCGAGGTCCAGATGAGCTCCCTGCCGAAATCGGAGACCTCATCCCGACTCGCCTCAAGTTTTTCCAGGAGGTCATCAAGCCTCTCCCTGCCCATGCCGGAGGTCCCTATTGAGGTGGAGCAGATGCATTTTCTCTTTCTGATGATCTCCCTCACGATCGACGCCTGGGATTCGAAGGAACCATACAGGATCCGCCTGCGCGTCCTCTCCTCCCTTTCCTCGATCACGTTCTCAAGTGCCTTCTCCGCCCGCGATCTGAGGAGCTCGGACCCCGCCCGCGACAGGCTCTCCTGCAGTTGCTCCTGCACGATGTTGAGCCTGGCCGCCTTTACGGCATTGCTCTTGACCTGCTCCTCCAGTCCGGCAAGGCGGGAGAGCCGATCAAGGGAGCGGCGGTAATCCTCCCCCTGCTGGACCATCTCGGCCTCCAGGGTCCGGAGCTCTCGTTCGACCTTCACCCTATCCTCGGAGATGTTCTCAAGGCGTCCCTTGGACCTCTGGATGCTCTCCTCCAGGCCCGCCGCCTCCGGGCCGCTGACATCCAGCCGCCTGTAGAGCCGATCCCTCGCCTCTCTGATGATCATCAGGAGCTCCTCGAGCCCATCGTATCCCGTGAACGTCCACACTGCCCTCTTGAGGGGGCCCACCTCGGAGAAAGGGTCACCGCTGGAAAGGAACATGACCACCTCTCCCATGAACACCATCAGGGAGAAGGTCGTTGGGACCAAACCTTCTGGAAGCCCGCCGGAGCTCTTCTTCCCGTTCTCATCGTATACATCGAAGTAGATCGACCCTTCGCTCCACCTCCTCTCCGCCTTGAATCTGGACCCGCCCCAGCGGAGGTCCACCACGACGCGGTATTCGATGAGCCCCCTCTCCTCCCTTCCCCAATTGAGCAGTGAGGCGTGATCCACAGGACCCCTGTGAGGCCCGTTCGGGAGGCCGAAAAGGCACCACCTTACCGCGGCGATAATGGAGGTCTTGCCGACACCATTGGGGCCGGTGACCACGTTAAGCCCATCCTTTATCTCGATCGTCGTCTCGGCATCGTAGGGGCCGAAGCCGTCGATCCGAACGCCCTCGATCTCCAGGCCGCCCATCGGCACCCCGATCCGGAGATCGCCCTCCCTGGGGTCCGAGGCCGTTTGCGATCCGATCAGTTTCAGGAGGCTCTCTCCGTCCTGAATGGACCCTGAAAGGTACCTTTCAAGGAGGAATGTTAACTCGGGGTTGGCCTTCCTGCTGATCTCCATCGATCATGTTAATGGCCTTTTCACTTGTAAACTTTACACCCAGAGGCGGGGAGATATCATTGGTTGGGACCCTCACGACCTCTCCTTGTCCTTTCCCTCTCCGATAAATTCACAGCCTTCCAGATCGATGGAACCGGTCTCCTGAAAATCCTGAAACTTATGCAGCCAGCATGGGTCCCCGGGGAAAAGATGGATGAACTCTATGAACTTCTCCAGCTTCATCAGGGTCTCCATGTGGAGGTCGTGCTCGATCATGCAGGCGTCCTCATCTGCCGCCTTATCGGATACGCCCAGTATGATCAGGAAATCGCGTATGATCACGTGCCTCCGGTAGATCTCCTCCGCGATCTTCCTGCCCTCGGGGGTCAGTGTGACCCCCCCATACTTCTCGTAGTTCACAAGGGACTTGGAGGAGAGGCGGCCCAGCATCTCGGTCACCGTGGCGGAGGAGCAGTTCAGGCCCTTTGCAAGGTTTCCCACCCTCGCATACCCCTTGCTGTTCACGAGGTGAAGAATGGCCTCCAGATAGTCCTCCTCTCTGTGAGTTGTCATCTTGATCGGTCCATAGGTGTCGCCCCGTTTTAAACCTTTTCTCACGGGCAAAAACTATTATTACCCTTCACGCCTGAAGATAACCCATGTGGCAAGGCCCCCTCGAGAAGCTGGACGAATACAGATACAGGATACCCCGGAATTACAGGGAGGACATGAAGGAGGATGGCATACTCTACTCCTCCGATCGCATGTTGGATGCGGTCCTCTCTGACAACGCCTGTGAGCAGATAGTGAACGTCGCCACCCTTCCAGGGCTGGCGGGCCCTTCCATGGCCATGCCCGACATACATTGGGGCTATGGTTTTCCTATCGGCGGGGTGGCAGCCACGATGTTCGACGAGGGCGGCGTGATCTCCCCGGGAGGCGTCGGCTTCGATATCAACTGCGGGGTGAGGCTCCTCGTATCGGAGATGATGGACCACGAGGTAGAGCCTTTCATCAGGAGGCTGGCGGATGAGATCTTCAAGAACGTCCCATCGGGGGTCGGATCAAAGGCGAGGATAAGGGTGGACCCCTCCCAGCTCAACGAGATACTTGAAAGGGGGGCGGGATGGGCGGTCGACGAGGGATACGGATACCCCGAGGACCTGAGGCGGATGGAGGAGGAGGGGGCCATAGAGGGCGCACTCCCCGAAGAGGTCTCGGACAGGGCGAAGAAGAGGGGACTTCCACAGGTGGGATCGTTGGGGGGTGGAAACCACTTCATCGAGGTCCAGAGGGTGGACGAGATCTACGATGCGGCAGCCGCGAAGGTGATGGGGGTCAGGAAAAAGGGACAGATAATGGTCATGATCCACACGGGTTCAAGGGGCCTTGGATACCAGGTCTGCCAGGACAAGGTCCGGGAACTGGAGGGGCTCTACGAGAGCCATGGCACCGGATTCAGGTCCAGGAAATTCGATATCACCATACCGGACAGGCAGCTGGTCTCCGCACCTCTTGAGAGCAGGGAGGCGCAGTCGTATCTGGGGGCGATGAGGTGTGCCGCAAATTATGCCTGGGCGAACAGACAGCTGATCACTCACTGGACGAGGCGCTCATTTGAGGCCATATTGGGCGAGGCCGGGCTGGATACGGATCTCAGGATGATATACGATATCGCGCACAATATCGCCAAGGAAGAGGTCCATACCGTGGGTGGGCGGGAGAGACGGCTCATGGTCCATAGAAAGGGTGCAACCCGTTCCTTCGGCCCCGATCACCCTGATATCCCGGACGAATACTGCTCCATCGGACAGCCAGTGCTGATACCCGGTGACATGGGCACAGCCTCTTACCTTCTGGTCGGCACTGAAAAAGCGATGGGGGCCACTTTCGGATCTACGTGTCATGGGGCCGGCAGGATCCTGTCAAGGACGAAGGCTACAAGGAACTTCGATCCCGAGAAGATAATCTCCTCACTTGGGAAAAAGGGGATCTATGTCAGGGCGACCTCCAAGAGGGTTGTTGCCGAGGAGGCACCGGACGCCTACAAGAACATCGATGAGGTCATCGAGGTGGCGGACGGGTCGGGCATCTCCCGCAAGGTGGTGAGGATGACCCCACTGGCCGTGGTAAAGGGATGATGTTCCAGGCCGTGGGGTCACATTACCATCGGTGTGACGGGGCGGGTGATGAGGATTGAGTGCGTTGCATACAAAAAAATATGCGCCCGCCCCGTCT
>JAUVCY010000073.1 GCA_030595585.1 Thermoplasmatota archaeon | reverse complement strand
CAGCACGGGATCAATGTTCACGTTCTTCATCCGATAGGAGAGGAACAGATAGAGATCGCCGTTCCATATCAGAAGTTCTCCACCCATCCTGAGGAACCTGCCGTTCATCACATCCACGGGGTCGGACCAATTGGCCCCTCCATCTGTTGAGCCGATCAACGAGTAATGCAGCCTGTCCGATCGCTTCCGGCAGTATCCGATGAACACTATCTGGCCGTCCATAACAATGTCAATTCCATGTTCGGCCCGATCGTTGTCGCTGAGGTGGATATCGGTGATATTGAGCAATATCGAGGGGTCTCTTCCTTCAAGAGAAATGGCTCCGCCCTCAAGAGAAGAACCGCTGCATGATACAACACCGCCCCCATCGATCAGATCATCCATACAGAGCGAATCACCCGGCATGAGGCGGGGGTCCAGCTCAAGCTCAATATCCAGAGATCTGGGGGGTGGGAAATGATAGCCTTTATCTCCTGTTTGGCCGTCCGATCCCGGGCTTGAGGCCATCAGAGGCCCAGACACCACGATGAGGATGAGCGCAAAAGCCAGTGCCCGGTAATGACGAACGTCCCTACGTCCCGACGCCATCTGGGTTTGAACAATTTAATCAGATAAAAAACCTTGGGAATCATTCGTTGCAATTCAACTCACATCAAATGACGGCCACAAGGGCGGGCCTTCCCTGATCGGAGTAGCCGTTCTCCGGCTCGTAGGGATTGAAGGCGGGATCGCCGTAGAGCGTTCTAACGTAATACGTAGGAGGGGCGAGATTATCCCTCTTGTCCTTTCTGATCGCCTCTCCCATGGAGAGGTCCTCGAACAGCAGCGCCTCCTCTATCGGGCCGGCCTTGGCATCCTGTCCTGTGGACCTCGTCGCGCAGAAGAAGCCGTTTATTCCCGCCTTGAAGAACGCCTGGGTTATGGACTGTTCCGGCCGAAGCCCCCCTATCCTCCCGAGCAGGCACACGCCGGAGTTGAACACCGATGGGCCAAGCTCCCAGTCCCCACTCTCCTCTATCAGGTCCGTCACCTTGACGCCCGTGGAGTACCTGTCGATGCCGTTCAATTCCGGGACGAACCACGACCAATCCCCGTGAAGGATCATCTCGAAATAGTTGGCCCTCACGTAGGCGCCCTTTGCCACCATCGTCTGTCTATCGTTCTCGTAATCCTGTACGTAGACCTCCGATGTGAAGCCGTGCTGCTGGACGGTCCTTGAGAACTCGTTCTGGTGAAAGAGCCACCCCGTTCTCCCCCCTCCCTCTCCTGCGAGGAAATGGAAGTGGTCCTTCCAGCTCCCGCCGCTCCCATATTCGGAGGTCAGGGAATCGATGAAACCTTCCGTGTACTCCTCGTAGAACAGGGTCCTGGCCAGAAGGGCTGAAAGGTCGGATACGCTTCGTCCCAGAGGCCTGCCCACGCTCAGGGAGAGGTTCAGGCTGTATGGGAGGTCAGTTGCCCATCCCTCCCCCCATATGGGGTCCTCCTCCCACGAGGGGTCCTTCTCCTGATAGTACATAGGGATCATGTTCCCCCCGCCCAGCAGTGCCAGCCAACCCTTGCCCTCCAGGTAAGGGTCCTTCAGGCCGTGTTCGTCCAGAAGGTCGATACACGCCTCCAGTTTGCGCACATTCGACAGCGTCCTCCTCCTCGCACCCTCGAGAAGTTCCCCCTCGTACCATGGGCCCGTTCCGAACCCATCAGCCGCCTCTATGAACTCCTCGTTGTAGAGGGAAAGGTCCCCGTCCGACAGGACCAGGCCGCCCCTGGACGCGCTCAGGTAGGGCGCCATCATCGAATGGTCCTCGTAGAGCGGGTAGTTCGGAGACCCCAGGACCAGACAGTGGGAGTCGATCTCGTAGGACCCAGATATCCTCGATATCCCGAATGATGTACCCCAGAGCGTTGAGAGACCTTTCACGCCATAATATACCCTTACGGTCAGCTCATACTCTCCGCCGTTCTCCACGGAGAGGGTCTCCAGATAGTTGCGCCCCGTGCCTGCGGAGAAGCTGGGGGCGTCGGCCACCAGCCTGCCCTGTTGATCCCTCAGGGTTGCGAATATCAGTGGTTCCACGCCCACACTATCCTTCAAGGGATCGAGTGGATTGGCATCTATATCCGTGAAATTGATGTATATTCGGATATTCACAACCCCCTCCGGAACGTCGATCGTGTGTACCTTTACGCTCTCTCCGACCACGTCAACATCGACGCTGTTCGTGTCCACGAATATGGAATCCACATCCTGGACCTGGAGGGCGGAGACGTCCTCCAGAACGTCCATCCCCTCCGTATCCATCGGATTTGTCATCGTCATGTAGTTCAACGTCCCGAAGCGGTTGGCCACCACCTCGGCAGCCGCGCCGATAACGCCTGGGGCATCCTCGAGAACTATCCTGTCGACACCTGCATCAACGGCAAGTGATGCGGCATCGGGGCCCACGGCAATGGTGTAACGGGCGCCCAGTGAATCGTATGCCTCCCTCACATCATTCGAGCCGGTGTAATGGTCTACAACGATGATCGGAATATCAAGATAGGATGCGATCGGTGCGGCCATCAGCGCGAGTGAATACCCCTCATCCTCATCGGTGACGAGCATCATCCCCGCCGAGGAGGAAAAGGAGTCCAGCGCCAGCTGTCTGGAGTTCCGGAAGGCCTCCGAGCCCCTGAACGAGATGTCGAGAGAATGCCCCCTACCAGTGTAATCCCTGAACCTCTTCTCCCCATCGCTTCCCCGTACCAGCAGCGGATATATCGGACTGCTGCCGTCGGAGATGTCATACCAGCAGGCGAGCGGTGTCGCAACCACTGCGGTCATTGGGTTCCCCGAAGGGACCTCCACCAGGTCGTATCCTATCTCATTCCTCTCCGAGGTCATGGTCAGGACGTCGCCGATAACCATAACCCTTCCTTCCGGCCCATCCAGGGCCTCGCGGATGAACAGGACCCCCGCGATAACGATGATGAGAACTGCCAATACGGCGCCGATCCTTTTCGCGGGCGCGGATCTCAGGTAACGGGATATTGACCTCTCAGCCATATTGTTCACAACCCCCAATTGCTACATTCGAATTAATCCTTGTTCCTATTTTCGACGGAGGTGTACATAAATATCCCATATACTATCGAGGTAACATGGCCAGGAAGAAAAAAAATGTGCTGGCGATCGTAGCAATCGTTACAGGTATCCTCGCGATCCTCACCTTCACGAGCCTCATGTACACGCCCTTGATCGCGGGCTTCGGCCCAATTCTTGCAACGACCGCAATTATCTGCGGCTGGCTGGGAAAGATTAAACGGAAAGGACGGACCATGGCCTCCGTGGGCCTGGTGTTGGGACTTATATGGTGGGCCCTGACGATCATAGGGATCATCCTCCACTCCTTCCTGGGTCTGTTCAAGGGCCTGTTCTGAAAGGGCGCTTTGATTGGTTCACCCCCTCAAAAGCCTTATCTACAAGAACGGATTAGATAGCTTCCCAATGTGTGTGCCCCCGGGATCGGAAAAGGCAATTGGGGGGGATCTCATTCTTTTTTTCCTGTCAATTGGAGGGGGACGAATTGATGTTTTCTAAGAGAGATGAGAGGCCCAGGGGCTATCTTGAGCTGGAGGATGGGAGCAGGTTTCCCGGCCGATTGTTCGGAAAGGTTGGAAGCTGTGACGGCGAGGTGGTGTTCAACACCGGAATGGTAGGCTACGTGGAGAGTTTGACGGACCCGTCCTATCGGGGCCAGATCCTGGCATTGACATATCCGCTCATAGGCAGCTACGGGGTCCCTGATCTCATCAAAGGGGAAGGGCCCTTCCAATCGGACGATATACACGTGAGGGGGCTTGTCGTTCAGGAGTACATTGACGAGCACTCCCACTGGGAGGCGCGGATGAGCCTTGATTCCTGGCTGTCAAAGCAGGGGGTCGTGGGGATAACCGGGGTGGATACAAGGGACCTGACAAAACTCCTCCGGGAGAAGGGGACCATGCTGGGGAGGATCGTCATGTCGGAGGGAGGTCCGTTCTCGGTGGAGGACCCAAATGCAAAGGACCTCGTGGGGGAGGTCTCCAGTTCCGGGGTGGTACAACACAGAGAGGGCGACGGCCCGCATATCGTCCTTGTTGACTGTGGGACGAAGCGGGGGATCCTGAGGGACCTTCTTTCGAGAGGATGCAGGGTGACCGTCGTCCCCTACGATCATGACCTCCTCTCCGTGAAGTGCGACGGCTACATGATATCGAACGGCCCGGGGGACCCTTTGATGTGCACAGGGACGATAGAGAACGTCTCGGCACTGCTCAAGGGGGACGTACCAGTTGCTGGCATATGTCTTGGATGCCAGATAATCGCACTTGCTTCCGGGGCTTCAACGTACAAGCTGAAATACGGCCACAGGTCCCAGAACCAGCCGTGCGCCGAGAAGGGGACCGACAGGTGCTACATCACCAGCCAGAACCACGGCTACGCCGTGGACGGGAAAACCCTCGGTGAGGGGTGGAAGGTGTGGTACTCCAACCTCAACGACGGGACCGTCGAGGGCATCAGGCATGAACGGAAGCCGTTCTTCGCCGTGCAGTTCCACCCGGAGGCCTCTCCCGGCCCGAGGGACAGCGGGGGTTTCTTCGATCTCTTCCTGGAGGTGGTGGGATGAAAAAAGTACTGCTTCTCGGGAGCGGAGGCCTCCAGATAGGACAGGCGGGGGAGTTCGATTACTCGGGCTCACAGGCCCTCAAGGCCCTGAAAGAGGAGTCCATCTACACCATCCTTGTAAACCCCAATATCGCGACCATACAGACCTCCGAGGGGATGTGCGACAGGATATATCTGCTTCCCGTGGACTTCGAGACGGTCAAGAGGGTGATAGAGAGGGAGCTCCCCGACGGCATAATGCTCGGGTTCGGGGGACAGACGGCTCTGAACGTGGGGGTGGAGCTCCACGACAAGGGCGTCCTGAAGGAGTTCGGGGTGGAGGTCCTCGGGACACCCGTGGAGGTGATCAAGGACACCGAGGACAGGGAGAGGTTCATCGATCGTTTGAACGAGATCGACGTTCTCACCGCGAGGTCCAGGGCCTGCGTGAACGTCGCGGAGGCGCAGGCGGCCGGGTCCGAGATATCCCTTCCGGTCATGATCAGGTCGGCATACTCCCTGGGAGGCCAGGGGTCGGGGGTGGCGAGGACCGAAAGCGAGCTCAAGAACATAGCCAAGAAAGCGCTTGCAGTGGCCCCGCAGATACTTGTGGAGGAGTACCTGGAGGGATGGAAGGAGGTGGAGTACGAGGTCGTCAGGGACCGCTTCGGCAACTGCATCACAGTTTGCAACATGGAGAACCTGGACCCGATGGGCATACACACGGGGGAATCTATCGTGGTGGCGCCCAGCCAGACGCTGTCGGACGAGGATTACCACATGCTCAGGGAGATCGCGATCAGGACCGTATCGCATCTTGGAGTGGTGGGGGAGTGCAACATACAGTACGCGCTCGACCCTAAAAGCAGGGATTACAGGGTGATAGAGATCAACGCCAGGCTTTCAAGGTCATCGGCGCTTGCCAGCAAGGCAACGGGCTATCCACTCGCGGCCGTGGCGGCCCACCTCGCGCTCGGGCGGTCCCTGGCGGAGCTCAAGAACGCGGTCACGGGGTCCACGGTATCCTTCTTCGAACCCGCCATGGACTACGTGGTGGTGAAGGTCCCCAGGTGGGACCTGGAGCGTTTCAGGGGCATTTCAACGCGTATCGGGTCCCAGATGATGTCCATAGGCGAGGTCATGGCCATCGGCCGCTCGTTCGAGGAGGCGCTCCAGAAGGCCCTCAGATCCATCGGAACCGGCATGCACGGACTCGTCCTGAACCGACTGGAGTTCAACGGCATAGAGGAGGAGCTCAGGGAGCCAACACACAGGCGGGTGTTCGCAGTTGGGGAGGCCCTCAAAAGGGGCATCACGATCGACCGGATACATGAGCTGACGTTCATCGACAGGTGGTTCCTCCACAGGCTCTCCCGCATCGTTGAGGTGATGAAGGAGCTGGAGGGGTGTGGAGATATCTCGAACGACCCGGACCTGATGCGTGAGGCGAAGAGGGTGGGCTTCAGCGACTTCCAGATCGGGAAGGCCACGTCGGTGGACATGGACGAGGTGCGGAAGATCCGAAAGGGGATGGGCATCCTGCCGGTGATCAAGCAGATAGACACTCTGGCCGCCGAGTATCCGGCAACCACGAACTACCTCTACATGACCTATCAGGGAAGGGAGAACGATGTGGACCCGAAGGCGGGGGCGGTGATGGTCCTTGGTAGCGGGTCGTACCGGATCGGCTCGAGCGTGGAGTTCGACTGGTGCGGGGTCAACGCAATAGATACCGCAAGGAAAGCAGGCTACAGGACCATCATGGTCAACTGCAACCCCGAGACGGTCTCGACCGATTACGACATATGCGACAGGCTATACTTCGAGGAGCTGACCTACGAGAGGGTCCTGGACATCTACGAGTTCGAGGGGCCGGAGGGGATCATCGTATCCATGGGCGGACAGGTGTCCAACAACCTTGCGCCCAGGCTGCATGAAAAGGATGTCAGGATACTGGGGACCTCCCCGAAGGATATCGACAGGGCGGAGGACCGGAACAAGTTCTCCTCCCTGCTGGACCGGCTGGGCATCGATCAGCCCCCATGGACCGAGGCCAGCACCATCGAGGATGCAAGGGCTTTTTCCGAGAGGGTAGGGTTCCCCGTGATGATCAGGCCCTCCTACGTGCTGTCCGGGGCTGCTATGGCAGTGGTGTTCGACCCGCAGACCCTGGAGTCATATCTTACAAGGGCCACGGACGTGAACCCCGCCACTCCCGTGGTGGTGTCCAAGTTCATCGAGAACGCCAAGGAGGTGGAGTTCGATGCCGTGGCAAAAGATGGAGAGATCCTCATCTACTCCATAGGCGAACACGTCGAGAACGCCGGGGTCCACTCGGGTGATGCCACGGTGGTGATACCGCCTCAGAGGCTCTATGTCGAGACCACCAGGAGGATCAAGCAGGCATCCCGAAAGATCGCAAAGGAGCTCAGGATAACCGGGCCCTTCAACATACAGTTCATCGCCCAGGACAACAAGCTGAAGGTCATCGAGTGCAACCTCAGGGCGTCCAGGACCTTCCCGTTCGCGTCGAAGGTGCTCAAAAGGAACCTCATCGAGATAGCCACAAGGGCGATCCTGGGAGAGGATGTGGAGCCGGTCGAGGGGTCCTCGCTGGACCTCGATCGGGTGGGGGTGAAGGCGGCCCAGTTCTCGTTCTCCAGACTAAAAGGGGCCGACCCCACCATGGGGGTTGCAATGGCCTCGACGGGAGAGGTGGGATGCCTCGGGGACGACATGGAGGGGGCACTGCTCGCCGCGCTTCGATCGGTGGGGCTGAACCTGAAGAATAAGGTTGCACTGATCTCTTCGGGGCCGCCCGTTACCAAGGCGGCGTTCCTGCCGCTTCTCATGAAGATGAAGGGGATGGGATACACCTTCTATGCCACCTCGGGGACGGCGAGGTCGATGAGGGCGAACGGCATTGAGGCCGAGACCCTCAGATGGCCCTCGGAGGGGGGTAGTCAAAACTGCCTGGATCACATCGCGGATGGCAAGATCGGATTGGTGATCAACATCCCCAAGAACAACGAGGAGGAGGAGCTCTCCAACGATTACCTGATACGGAGGGCTGCGATAGATAACTCCGTTCCTCTGCTTACCAACCTCCGTTTGACCGAGCGGCTCATGGAGGCCCTCGAGATAATGG
>JAUVCY010000056.1 GCA_030595585.1 Thermoplasmatota archaeon | reverse complement strand
TGTGAGGAGGAGAGCCAGGTTCTGGAGGGACAGATCGCCCTATGGGGCGAACTTCAGGAACATCATCGTCTCGTTGATCGTTCCCGCATTCGTAATATCGGCGCTCGTTTCTGGAGGTCTGGCAATAGTCATCAGCGTCGTTATCCTCATACCCCCGATGATCGTTGAGGTCATGTTGGGGACCAGTGGAACGGTATCCTTTATGATCGGCCTTATAAGCGCGGGCCCCGTTGAGGAATCCACCAAACTTCTGGTATCCATTATTCTTTTTCTTTTGATATCCTGGCTTCATCCAAAGGTCAGGCCTGGATCGAAACAGATCGGGTTGAAGGATGGCATCATGGTGGGGCTCTTCGTGGGGGCAAGCTTTGGGGCGTTCGAATCGGTCCTCTACATATCAGGAGGCATGCTGCCATTGGTCACGGAGCCCTTCGTATACGAGAACGCTGACCCGATCATATTTCGGATATTGTTCGGGGTTTCCCTTCACGCTGTGTGGACCGGGATATCATCCTCTGCACTGGGGGATAGGAGACACAGGGTACTGAAGACATTATCATTCCTGTTGCTGGCCTCTTTCATACACTCATTTTTTAACGGCATACAGGGAGCCATAATGGTGGTGGCGGGACTTGACGGCCTCCTCTGGCTCATGGTGATAAATGTTTTTCAGATGGCGCTGATCGCAGTATCGATACTGGTCCTGTGGAAGCTGTGGAACAGGTAGAACATCAGCCGTGAAGCGTTAAAAAGGCTATCTCCGGTGGATTTCCTATCCTGATCGGAGGGCCCCATGTACCCGCTCCCAGGCTGATGAACATGTGGGAACCATATTTTGAGATCAACCCTCTATCCCCATCCCTGAACACCCTGCGGGTGATGAGGTGGTTGGGCCAGAGCTGGCCCCCGTGTGTGTGGCCAGATATCTGAAGGGAGACCCCCAGTTCAGCCGCCTCCCTGAACTCTATGGGCTGATGGTTGATGAGGATAGTGGGCCTGTCCGTGGGCTTTTCGAGGATTGCGCCGATAGCTGTTCTGTGCCCCTCCCCGATCCGTTCCCCATGTGGGTCATCTATCCCTATGATGTCTATATCAATCTTCTCGTCCGTTACCATTTCTCCCCGGAGGAGTGTGATCCCCATCTCCCTGATGGCCCTGTCACATTCTTTTGTCCCGTTTATGAACTCGTGGTTTCCCATCACACCGTAGGTAGGGCTCACCTTCCAGAGCTTTTCGATGCTGGGTATCATCCTCCTTACGTTCCCTGGAGCTGTGTCAAAAAGGTCCCCCGCCATTATTATGATGTCTGGCCTCTCCTGATCCAGGGCCGATCTTATCTGGGCGATCCTCCGTTTTCCTACGAGAGGGCCCAGGTGAAGGTCTGCAATGACACCAAGGACAACTTCCCTCCCGCCCAGGGATGATATGGTAATTTTCTTTCTGGTGGTCCTGAGGCGAAGGGCATCAAGAAAACCACAGAGAAGCAGGGTCAGAATGATGCCCGTTGAAATGGAGAGGATGGTAGTGGAAAGATCGTTGATGGTGTCTCCAATGCCCAGGAGGTAGAATATCAGGACGATAGGACCTGCGATGACAGCCCAGAGGAACATGTACTGGAACAGTGCCATTGTCAGGCCTGCAATAAAGGAAAATGGTAACGCCAACCTAGATCCCAGTGTGTGAGATAATATCATGCCTACAAGAATTATGAAGGGAAACGAGATGAGTATGGAGTAGATCAGAACGGTGAGGTTTGGATAATCTGGACGGATCATCCTATCCACAACGAGAGCGATGTAGGCGTGAAAGCCGATCAATATCATGGAGATGATAAGAGATATCAACATCCGTTGAAAGGTTCCCGCCGTTTTCTCCTCTACTGGTCCCCCTTCCGGTGCCATTTCGACCCTGCCTCCATCAGTTCAAGATCTAATCGTCCCATTCGTCCTCGTCGTCATCGTCGTCCCAATTTTCCTCATCTTCGTCGTCATCGTCCTCCCAACCCTCGTCGGAAGCATCATCCCCCTCACGGGCCTTGACGATGATGAAAACGGTCACAATAAGGAGAATCAGCACAGCGGCGACAATGAAGAGGTACAGATATGGGATCTCCTCTCCCTCCTCGACGTTCCCCCCTGATGCTGGAGCCGAATAAGGCCGGATGTATATGGATCTCTGCTTGATCATCTCGTTACCGGATGCGTCGGTCACGGAAAGCGAAAGCGTGTAGTTGCCCGAGGTCTCGAAGACGTGATCGAACCTGTCGGTTCTGGAGGTAATATCATCAACCGACTCGTTATCATCAAAACCGAGTGTCCATGAATAGGAGCCCTCCTCCTGGAAACCAGGGTCGTTATCCTCAAGGTCCGCCCAGAAAACAAGGTGGTAGCCCAGGTCTCCTATGGATGGCCCCAGGATCTTTCCATCAGGTGCGGTGATGTCAAGAACCTCTATGACCTGCACGAAGATACCCTCGTTACCCGCAGGGTCCGTCACCTTCAACGTGGCGCTGTACGATCCCGGGTCGGGGAATATGACCGTGCTCTTCTCGTTGCTTGATACACTTATGAAACCGTTGAGGCCGGTGAAGGTCCATTCAAAGATCCCCCTCCTCCACTCTCGCAGGGTCGGGTCGTTGTCGGTGGTGAGCTCGCTGGAGTAATCCACAACAGAGTCCTCGTTGACCATCCTTGGTCCCATGATCACCACATCAGGTGGTGTCGCATCGAAGACGGTGAAGTTGTAGGACCTGCGGCCCCAGTTTCCGGCCTGATCGATCACGCAGATGGTTATCACATACTTTCCGATATCCCTGAAGATCAGGTCAAGTGATCCGCTCGACCAGTAGGTCCTGGTGATCTTTGAAGGGTTGATCACCTTCCATGTGGTGTTTACTATCCCCCTGTAATCCGGGTCCACTCCCTCGTCAAAGCTAGTTGAGTTGAAGGTGAACTTATCAGGGCTGATCTCGAATGCGGTGGTGTCGTTGAGCCCATCTATTCTTGCTACAGGGCTCATGGTGTCGAGTGTGAACTCCCTTGTAAAGACCGTGGGGCCGGCGCCGTGCCTGTCGTATACGACGAAATCCACCCGGTTGAACCCCTCATCAAGGTCAAGGGGGATATCGAATATGCCCGTTGAACCAGCCCTGGCCGTGGACTGGACGACCCCGTTCACACGGGTCTCCAATGAGGATAGAAGTTCGGTGGTCCCGTAAATGTCGTAGTGCGATACGTTTGTGATCCTGGCAGGCAGGTCGTGAAGGGAGATGTTCAGCGGGCCGATATTATCTATGCTGTATCCGCCTGTTGAAAACCACGGAGACATATTGGGAACCTCGTCCTCCCCCCTGTATCTGAGGATGACGTTTTCAAGGTTTCCAGGACCTCCCGCCTCCACCCTGGTGTCCCAGTGGACCTCGGGCCCCGTTCCGTTCGCTGCGGGGAGGAAGCTGCCGTTGTCATCTGCAAGGCCGTTGCCGTTGGTATCGTGATAGTACTCCATCTCGATGTGTTCCAGGTCGTCATCCGCATCGAATATTATGGTTGAGTTTCCCGCTAGCGTAAAGGGAGTTTCTGTGGGTGCAATAAATGGAGCAAGAGAATCGTGTGGAGTTCCGGTGATCATGAGGGAGAGGGACGATCGTATGGAATCGTCATCCACGGATGCTACCCTGAAGTGGTAGTCAATGTCATCCACAAGTCCTTTGACGGTGGACGTGTTGATATGGCTAACAGTGGTCTGTACCGGTAACCAGGATGACATCTGATAGTCGACGGCTTCCGTATTGTTGATGTAGACGATGTAATGGGAGATATTTGCCTCGAAGGTCCTCTTCCATTTCAAAAGGATGCCGTTACCCTCGATCAGTGGTTCTGCCGAGAGGTTCTCCGGTATCTTGGGAAGGCTCGTATTGATCTCTATGGTGAACTGTGGGTAATACAAGGGGCCGAGGAACGGGTCGTCAACCCTCACCATTATCATATCCTCAAAATACAGCTCCCTGTCGACCGTCCAGGTGGAGTGGAACTCGCCGTTCAATGGGGTGATGTCGGGAGGCGTACCATCATCATGGAGCTTCTTCCAGCCAATGGAGGTGTTGTTCAGGGTCCAGAAGGCATCGGCTCCGGCGTACCCTTCGCCATAGAGGTCAATGGTATCGGAATAGGAGTAGGTGAGGTGGTTCTGGTCCTGCTTGATGAGGTTTACCACCTGGGGGACCTTGGCGACGGCGGTATCCTCGAACAACCCCCCCAGAAGAGGGTCGGTGAAGTTCACCCTGAGCACGTCGTCGTGTGCGACGAGGATGTGTTCGGGATCTGAGATCGTCGTGGAGGTGTTGATGCTGGAGCTGAATATACCCGGCTCGACCTCTGTAAGAGTGAAGTTCCTGACGATGGGGTCCGATGTGGAGGAGAGGTTGATGGAAACCGCGCCTGCTCCCTGTGACGACCTCATCCTGAGCTCAATGGTGACCGTGTCCCCTTCGACCTCGTAGTATTCATCGTCGAACAGGATCATGTCGTTAATGAAGTTGGTCACGTCGCCGGAGCCCACCAGGCTGAAATGCTGTGGGCCCAAGGGGACGTTGTATCCGATGACCTCCACGATCCACCACCCCGCAGCAGGGTTGGGGATGGAGATGCCTTCAACCGGATTGGTATCATCTCTTGAGTCGTCGAAAGGATAGGAGAAGTCGTTTCCGTGATAGACCGTGCCGTTGGGGGCGGTGAGCCTGAGGTCCAGGTCGTTGACCAGCTGTTTGGATGACGCGGGGTTACCCGGATAATCGCTCCAGGCCAGTGTGAGTCTGAGCTCATTTCCCGAGTTCACCCTGAGGCCACGGGTTACGTTCTCACCCGTGGTGATACCGTCGCGCTCTTCGAGATAGGCCACGCTCTTACCTGTGGGGTCCACAGAACCCTTGAGATTGATCCTGCCCCACCCCTGATCCATGTCGGGCCTTCTATTGACCTCCTGGGTGGTGGGGTTTGTGCCGTACTGGCCCGGGGTCATATCTACCGCTCCGTTGATGAGCGTTGCTTTCACAAGAGAGCCCAGTGGGTCGTCGATATCGTGGGTCCTGTTGTAATACTCCCTGACGAGGGCTGCAGTTCCCGCAGTAATTGGACAGGACATGGAGGTTCCCCCCATGTAGAGGTAGTTGTTGTTCGAGTAGGTGCCCCACCCGTTCGTTGACGAGGCGGTCGACCTGGTGGAGAGGATGTTGGTTCCAGGTGCGACTATATCGGGTTTCATCCTTCCGTCGTCCGTGGGGCCCCTTGATGAGAAGGCGGCGAGGCCGTCCTCGTCGTCCGAGACAGCATCCGATCTTATGGGGTTTTGGGGGAACTCGGATGGCCAGAGGCTTCCCCAGCTCCACTGCAGTCCCCCGGAGGACCTGAGGTTCTCCGAGGCTCCCACTGTGATGATGCTCTTAGCCGTGGATGGAGGTGAGATCGAATCGGAGTCCACCTTCCCATCCGTCGGCGAAGAGTCCGTTCCCGAGTTCCCGGCAGAGAAGAGGATGACCAGCTCGGGGTAATAGAACATGGACCAATCGGCGTCCCTTGAACTTGTGGTGTAAACGCCGTATGAACCGGACGATCCCCAGCTGTTGGTGTGCACCCTTGCGCCGTTGTTGTAAGCCTGAGTGAACAGCCGGCTGAGGTTTCCGGGTGTGGAGAGGCCTCCCGAGTCGGTCCCTATTCCCTGGAATACTATGGACGCGTTGGGGGCCATTCCCTGAATGGAGCCGCTGGAAGAGGAGCCGTCCCCTGCAACGGATCCGGTGACGTGCGTTCCGTGTCCTATACCATCGTCGGCGGAGGACCCTGCCCAGTTGAATATCGTCACTCTGTTATCGAAGTCCAGGTGGATGTCGCCGTCCACATTGTGGTCGTCAACGCCTGTGTCTATCCCGGAATCGCACACGGCAACGGTCTGTCCGGTTCCGTCATATCCAAGTGTATTTCGAATGGTGTCAACATCTATGATGCCGTCTGCGACGTTGTTGTTCAGGATCAGCGTGGGCCTCAACTCGACCCATTTCACCTCTTCCAGGGATATCAAGTTCTGAAAAGATATGATGGGAAGCCCTATCTCGTATCTGGTCATGGAGACCTGTTCTACCCAGGTGCCCAGCGGCAACAGCTCCATGATCACATCTTGATCGTAGGAGAAAGTATCAACGATAATGGACCCATCTTTTTCATGTCCGAGCAGATCGCCATCGACGATATCGAGTAGGGATGGGTGAAATTTCAGTCCGGGGTGGTAGGGGGCCGTTCCAATGACACCGTTCAATATCTGAAGGTCACTGATATCGGCGCCGTGAAGGTCCACAACCATCGCGTGGTCGGGGAAGTATTCAAGGGGCACCGCGCCCGTCCCCCTGATGCCGTCAAGGAAATAGGGGTGGATAACGTCATTGAACTGGACGATGTGGTATCTGGTCCCCTCGTTGGAAAGGTCATTGTAAGGGAGGGGTCCCATATTTTCAATGGTGAGGTCCCCCCAGAGGGTCCTCAGGTAAGTGGGGTCGGTGGAGAAGCCGATCTGGTCCTGACCATCTTCAGTGGATATTGCGACCCCAGCTACAGGCAGTAGCAGGACCATTGCCAGCAGGATCATCATCGCCCTCTTGATCGAATTTGAACTCTCCGGTCGTATCATTCGGTTTAACTCCTGCTTGCTCTTCCGATGGTAGTGTATACTTTTTCCTATTTTACATATTTGCCTATTATGTTACACTTTGGTTACTCTGCATCTATTGATGATCAGGATCTGGAGCTGATAGATTATTAAACAATGAGCATCTTTTCCTGACGGGGGAGACATTTGAAGATGGATAGTTCATTCAAACACCTGCCGAAGGTGCAGAAATTCGCATTTTTATTCATGATGTTGGAAGTGCCAATATTAATGGCGCTTCTTTTCCTGATCCTGTTAATGGTTGTTGAGGTGAAGGAATTTACGTTCCTTATGCTTCCATTGGTAGTTGGGTTGGTATCTCCGGCAGTTATTTTAAAGGACATATTGAATCATTCTACAGTTAATGTCGGGGAGAGATCGGTGGTACTGGAAAAGAGGTTTGGGAAGAAGGTGGAGATCGATCTTGTGGATATCAAGGTCGTGGTGGGGCTTGTCGGAAAGGGTAGGATAGTCATCCTTCTTCTTTCAAAGGACCCTTCAAAGATCATAGCCATTTCCGATTGGTTCCCAATGGACCAAAAGAGAACGTTGCTTTCGTCCCTGAAGAAAATGGATGAGACCTTTCAATTCGGCTACAAGGAGTTCAAGGACAAACAGGCTGCGATGGTATATCTGAAATCGTTCTACAAGTGAATATTTCCAATAATTTTAGATGTTTAATTTATTCTATCACTGACATTTAATCGTGTGTCACATGATATGCATTTGATCTCCTCTTTCCTATCCCAATTGATCTGATTGTTCAAACCACATTTTCTGCAGTTGATTTCAAGATAAACATTAGCATCCGAGGATGGATCATTGAGTAGTTCATTGGTCTTCTTCTTTCCAAAATATTTAACTAAAAATATTATCAAAGAAATACCTAACCCAGCAAGGGTTATCAATGGCCATACTGATATTGTTGTAATGGTATCACCCCCTATTTCTTAATTCCATTTCACTCTAAAAATTACTTTCTGTTATTTATAAATTATTATTTGATATTTTAACTCCGTAACGATATTCACATATTATTGGAAATCTGTTTCTGGGATTTACGTTAAGAGGCAAAATTCAGAAACCTTTTGTTATTATCGATTCCTTCTTCGAATTAGTGAGATCAGAACGGAAAAAAGAATTATTATCGCGATTAATTGCGCCACTCCGATGTTTGGGACTTCACTCTCGTTAACTTCGTATACTTCGATGGTAAAGTTCATTTCATGGATGTTAGAGGCCGTTTCTAATGCTTCGGCTTCAGGTGAGAAAAATCTCAATTTGATGGAATAGTTACCAGGTGAGGTGAAGTTTCCGACCATAACAGAGATATGAAGAATCCTCTCCTGCTTTTCTGGGATCTGAAACTTGTCCTGAGACAATTGTACTTCCCAACTCATATTTGTGAGCTCAATTAGATTCACAATTTCGACCTTTACCGAATCCTCTCCGTTCCCCTGGTTAATCAATCTGCATTTGAAACCATGCGTGTCCCCAATATTGGCATTGGCATGTCTCTCCTCAAGTCCGACAGCTAGGTCATAATATTTATTCGCGAAAATTGCAGCAGTCTTATTCTCAATAATGCCACCAATCCCATCTGAATCCGGGGACCATCTTCCAGATATTGTTAATTGACCCGTAATCCGGCTTGAGGTCTCGATTGGGACCTGTATGGAAGCCTCAAAAGGTATTGTTGTTTTTTCCTCTGAGAATGTCATTCTTTCTGGTGCGGAAGTAGGCCAACCCCCACCGTCAACCACCAGGATCACAGAATAGCTTTGTACGTCATTCCAGGATGAGGAAACGGTCACATTACCTGTAACTTTCACAATACCGTCGGATCCCGGATGGACATCTGTATAATATTTGTCGTGATCGAGTTGGATGGAGAAATATGGATCGATCATTGAAACGGCTTCCGCATTATCAATTGGTCCGTTGGGTACTGCAACCAGAATTGTTATTGTCAATAATGAGATGAGCCCAGATAGCATTGGATTCCATTTCATTTCTCTCTAACCCATATGACCATTGTCAATTAGATACATTATCTTATCCTTTCCGAAAATTGCGCAAACGTGTTATTAAAGACTATCGGCGAGGTGGGGTGGCGTTCAAGAGTCCGCATTCGCTCTGAACAGGGGGGGCG
>JAUVCY010000028.1 GCA_030595585.1 Thermoplasmatota archaeon | reverse complement strand
GTTATTGGAGGTATCATCGGCTTCATATTATGGCGGAAGAGGAGGAAAGAGGAGCCCATGCCATTTGCCGTGCAGCAAGGGCAATATATGGTCTACAGGGGGATGGATGGTTCGGTATATTATCTGAACATATCACAATATCAGCAGATGAGCAACGATGGTTCCATCCTAAAATACGAATACATGGGGCACTCGAATATGGTGGGTGGTGTGCCGGTGATGGACAGCTCTCAGGTGTCCAGTTACCAACCTCAGGATGGCCCGAGCCTATTGATGGTCGCTCAACCCGAGGGGCAATATGTCGATCAGGCCTATCCTCCACAGGAACAGATAGAAAATTATCCATATCAAGGGGACCAGGTTGCGGAGGATATCCCCGCTCAACCTGCAGGGGAAGGATATGATGAGATCGCGCCATCCGAAAATGCAGTCCAGGCCGATCCAGATGCTCTTCCGACATCCGAAGCAGATCCCCAGAGTTCACCGGTAGAACCCGTTGCAGCCCCGCCCCAGGAGGAGAGCACAGAAGAGGTGGGATCGGCCCCGGTGGAGGCAGCTCCGGAAGTGCCACCCGAACAGATCGAAGGTCAGTGATGAATGGGTCAAACGACAATATGGTCCAGGGAACAGTGACCAAAATGTGGTTGTATCTATGTGTTGTTCTGCGTGGGAGTGTTCCAGAAGTAGAAAGTATAATAGGAACCATCCCCATAGGAAAGGCAAGGTGTGGGGAATGTACTTTCATCGTTCGATAATTACAATGTCTCTTGTGGCCGTATTGATCTCACTGTCGATAATGAACCTGTTGGAGATCGGACCGTTATCCTATGTGGATGGTGAGTATACTGACGATGAGATAATGTTATCCGGGGATTGGGACGTAACAGGTGCGGAATCATATTTCAATGACAATATCACGCTTGATGGAAACCTCACCATATCGGGAACACTTATCCTGGACGGTGTGTCGCTCATGGTGAACGGATCGGATCCAGACCCGTACGTGATCTCGGTCACCTCCGGAGGTGTATTGATCTGCCGGAACAATACGATCATAGCCGGCGTGAATGAGAGCGAATACCGCTTCACGGCGGCATCTGGATCGATGGTCACGATGAACAAGACCCTCCTGGTCAACTGTGGGATATCCAAACCCTCATCCCCACACTCCTGGAAAGGGCCCTATTTGATGACGGACTCCCTTTTCCTGCGTGATACGATGATCTCGGGATCGCCCTTCGGCCTGATAGTGGATGGTGGGAAACTGACCGCGTTGAACCTAACGATCACGATGGTGGACCATTGCGGGATATCGCTGGAGAACGGGTCGATAGCAAACATCACCGGGATGGACATGATCGGCAATAACGGGTACGGGATAATATCCAGAGAGTCCACCCTGAACCTCTATGGCTCCATGGTCAACTCCATCAATTCCTCCCTGCTTGCAGAGGGGTCCACGTTCAGGTTGGATGGTAGCACATTGAGCTCACAGGTAAAGGCATGTAGATCGATCTCCTCAACAGGCACTGCCGTGGATTCGGTTATCATGGCCGGCAACGGCCATTCGTTCTCACTTGAAACCCCCTCCACGATCCCCTCCACGGTAGGTGTTTTGAACACGACATTGGGGTCGGTATCCGTTAGCGATCCGACCGGTTGGCTTCGGGAATCATACCGAACGGATTTCAAGGTTGTGACCAACGGAAATGCACCAGCTGCCGGCGCCGGCCTCACGATCCAGAATAACCAGGGAAGCGTAGTGCATGATTCCATTCTGGGGCCTCAGGGTTCCCTGTGTGATCTGCCGCTTGAAGCATTTCTTCACAACGTCACCGGCTCCCATGATCGGAGCCCGTATGACCTTATCGCAACCCTGAATGGTGTGTCGAGAAGGGTGAATTTCACCCTGCCGATGCTCGTCCCCGTCCACGTGACCATAATACTGGATACTCCAAGTATATCCTTCATCTCACCCGAAGAGGGTCAGTGGTTGAATTCGAACGACCTGCTGTTCAGCTGTGTTATTGAGGACCATGGAGAGCTGGAAAGCGTCAAGCTGGTGATAGATGGAAAGCCGCCGGTGGATATGGGCGCGATCAAGGAGGTACGACTCGATCTTTCGCTTGATGAGGGGGCCCATAACATCGAGGTGATGGCAACAGATCTTGACGGTTTTTTGGGGTCATCTGTGGTAAAATTCTCGGTGGACTCCATCGCACCGACCATCAGCGTCAGCCAACCTGCTGAGGGAGATGTGGTCAACGACACGACCATCTGGATCAAGGGCACCTGCAGCCCCGATGCCTACCTGTATCTCAACGATGTATCGACCATGATAGTTGACGGCAGATTCAATACGACCTTCCACCTCTCCGAGGGCAGGAACCTGATAACCCTCTTCGCCATAGATAAGGCGGGCAACAGCGACACATTTCAATTCACAGTGTACAGGGACAGCACGCCTCCATACCTGCACATTGATACGCCAATGGACGGGATAACGACCGCGAACAGGGAATTGAGGGTCAAGGGGTACACCGATCAGAGCACGGTCAGGCTGACCGTGAACGGCGAGGAGGTTCCGGTGGAGAACGGCGTATTCGATCATAGCCTGACCACCCTTGTGGAAGGGGAGAACAGGATCGTTATCACGGCCTTTGACAGGACCGGATCGATGACCACCACGATCAGGAGGGTGACGCTGGATACCACGCCACCGTCGATATTCCTGACACGATCCCCCGCGGTGGTCGGCGAAGACGTCGTTGTGATCATGGGTTTGATAGAACCCGATGCGATCTTGACCATTGATGGATGGCTGTACGATGTGGTGGATGGGGCGTTTACAGCCGAGATAGATTATATCTCCGAGGGTTCCAACGTTCTGCTGATAAGGGCCGAGGATGCCATGGGCAACTTCGCGATCCTTGAGTACAAGGTATATCTGGACAAGACGCCTCCGGAGATCGTCTCGATAAACCCACCGTCGAACTCCCACGTTTCAAATCCGATCCAGGTCATAACAGGGGAAGCCTACGATGACATAGGTGTCTCAAGGGTCATGGGCAGGTTCGAGGGTGGAACGTTCATGGACCTCGAGGGCATCGACACCTGGAAATGGGTCGTGACGCTGGAGTTGGGGGTGAACGTGCTCCAGATCCGGGCACTGGACACGGTTGGGAACGAGAGGTCGGTCCAGCTCACCTACGACCTTGACATCACAGAGGCAGTGGATGTAACTCCCCCAACGGTAACAATAACCGAGCCAGGCAACAATACCATATTGGACGAGGAGGGTCTGGTGAACTTCGAGGGGACGGCATATGATAATTGGGAGGTCTCATCGGTGGAGGTCCGTATCGACAATGGGGAGTGGATCCCGCTTGAGGGGAGATCCCTGTGGCACGTCACCTTCAACCTGACATCCGGAAACCACAAGATGGAGGTAAAGGTGGTTGACACATCGGGGAACGTGGGCTACACCTACATCGTGGTCAGGGTCATCCTGCCTGCTGAAAATGGTTCCGAGAAGGATGAGATATCTCCTTCCCTGCCTCTTATCATTCTGATGATCTTCGTTCTACTTCTGGCCGTGGTATTTGGTTTTCTCCTGTATAATAATCGGAAGCTGAAAAAGACATATGATGAGATCGAGGGCAATGACGACGAATCGATAGATTCGTCTTACCTTCACCGAAGTGTCGGCTCAGACCAGGAGGAGACGAGGGCATCACATCGTGGTGGTATGAGGCCCGGAAGGGAGGTGAGAGGGCAAGGAAGGGATATGCCGACGGCCAGGAGAGGGGAACGTTCATCGGTCCGCGATCGATCCCGGCAGAAGTGAACGGTCATATCGTGCAGATGCCAGGATGAACGATCGGACCGCCACCACAAATGCCAGCATGGCAATCAATTCGATTATATATCAGTTCAATAATCCCCACCTGTCCTCAAATCACAAGGTGTATCGCATGGTCAGAGAATGGAAACAGGTAGCCGATGTACTCCGGGAGGACTGCGATGGATCGCAGGTCGAGCTCAGGGGGTGGATATACAGGACGAGGGGAAGCAACAAGATGCTCTTCATCGTTTTGAGGGATTCAAGCGGTATTATCCAGTGTGTCGGGTCAAGGAACGACCTCGGGGACGGCCCTTTTGACTTGGCCAGGTCCCTGATGGTGGAGTCCTCCATCATAGTGAGGGGGAAGATATCCCCGGATTCCAGGGCCCCGGGTGGATTCGAGCTCCAGATGAACGCGCTGGAGGCAGTGTCCCCGGCCGAGCCTTTCCCCATCACGAAGGATCAGAGCGAGGAGTACCTTCGGGATATGCGGCACCTGTGGCTAAGGTCCAGGAAACTCACCGCCATAATGAGGGTCCGATCCACCCTCACCGGTGCGATTCACGATTTCTTCAGGGGAAAGGGCTTTCACGAGTTCACACCCCCGATCTTCACCCCCAACTCATGTGAGGGGGGCTCGACCCTCTTCGAGGTAAATTACTACGATCGTAAGATCTACCTCACCCAGTCCTGGCAGCTCTATGCAGAGGCGGCGGTGTTCGCACTTGAGAAGATCTACGACGTCTCCCCCACCTTCAGGGCGGAGAGGTCCAAGACCTCAAGGCATCTATCGGAGTTCTGGATGGCGGAGATGGAGTCCGCCTGGATGACCTATATGGACGTGATCGAGATAGCCCAGGAGGAGATCAAGTTCATAATCGGCAGGATCCTCGAGAGGAACCGGGCGGACCTGGAGGTCCTGGACGTGGACCGTGAGATGCTTGGGTCATATCTCCAGAAGGAGTGGAAGGTCATCACCTATACCGAGGCTCTCAAAATTCTGAAGGAGAGGGCGGGAATGGAGGTTGAATGGGGAAAGGACCTCAGGACTATCGAGGAGGATAAACTGATGGAGTTCTTCGATGCCCCGCTCACCGTCATACAGTACCCAAAGGAGACCATGGCCTTCTACAAGCCAATGGAGGGGGATGCACCGGATGCACCGGGCCCTGTGGCAAAGTGTTTTGATATGCTCGCACCCAGTGGGTACGGTGAGATAGTGGGGGGTTCCGAGAGGGAGACCGATCTGGACGCCCTCATGGATTCGCTGAGGAAAGAGGGGGAGGATCCGAAGGACTACGAATGGTACCTGGACCTGAGGAGGTACGGGTCCGTCCCACATTCGGGCTACGGCCTGGGGGTGGAGCGGCTCCTTTCGTGGATCTGCGGCCTGGACAACATCAAGGACGCGATCCCGTTCCCCAGGACCATGAAAAGGATCAGCCCCTGAGAACCCCAACATCATGTAACCATAGGGGAAAATCAATAAATCATATAACCTACCAATACCATAGTGACATCGGAGTGAGAAATAAACCAAGGGAAGTGTTAGGAGATGCGGTCCTACAGTATTATCAAGTTCATGGCTATCTGTCTTGTATTGGTCCTCCTGCCGGTTCAGCTTTCGGCAGGTGAAGGGGAGGATGCTGCAGATGGCCAGATGTTGTCGGAGATCCCGACCAGAACGATCGTTGATGAGAGCGAGAGCAACAACGATCTCGCGTCCGCCGATCAATTGCCCACCACCACCTCCTATGAGCTCCACGGCAATATCTCAAGCTCCACGGACCGGGACTTCTTCACGATCGATCTAACCGGCGGTGCCGGCCCTGTTGATATGTTCACGATCACCCCGAAATGGCTTGAGATGGACAGCAACGTCGATTACATTGTCGTCTGGATCTCAGCATACTATCCAAATACCAACAGTGAGAGCGTCATTCTGGTGAACTTCTACGATGAGCCCGGGTTCTGGTGGAGGTCCATGACATTCTACGCTTCATACACGGGAACATATGGGATGAGATTCGAGCCCTATAATTCCTCATCTCCCTCCAGCCCGATCAACGGCAATATCGAGTACAATTTCACCATCAGCGTGATAAAGAACACCCCAACGGACAGCACCAATGATCAGGGGAGCTCCTCCTCCATCTCACCAGGAAAGGGAACGATAAACACGGGCGTGAACGTGGTAAATGATATGATGGACTGGTACTCCATCTCCGCTCCTTCCCCGCTACATCCAACACGGCTTGACATGACCCTGACGTTGAACAGCCCATATCCCGATTTCACCTATGGCACCATCTATTACGGGATAGAACTGGATGTCTACATATCGTACAATACCAGATCGGACCCTGGTTCGTTCACCGGTGAGGTGCATCGTTTATCGGTGGGGACCGTTTTCCAGATGTCTGCGGTAGGATGCGATCCCTCTCCAAAGAGGATCTTCATCGAGAAGAACTGTACACAGATGTACATCGGGATCGTGATCAGGTCCTACGGGGTCGACTCACAGAACACCCAGGGAAGGACCTACCAGATAATGACAGAGGGACGGACGAACTACGTTATCGATTACGAGATAGATGCACACATCCCCAACAATCGACCCCAGTTGCTCAATAGCTCGGTAACGCCCAATGTGGGGACCTCCTCTGACATTTTCGAATTCATCGTAACGTACAGGGACCTCAACAATCACAGCGCAAAAAGCGTCAACCTCTGGCTGGACGGTCAGTTCTTCAGGTCGATGAGCCCCATGGCGGGTGAGGGGACCAACAACGTGTTGGGGGTCAGATACTCGACCACGGTCCTGGGCTCCTCCGTAGGAGCGGACATGTCTCACACCTTCAATTTTTCCGCGAACGACGAGGAGGACTGGGCGCTGGACCGCGATGTGGGCATACACATTGGGCCCATGGTGGATGACAACCAGGCTCCAAGTGCGGTAAGGCCACAGGAGGTAGTGGAGCTGTACGAGGACCAGGAGGATCACATTATCGAGCTGGATGTGCTGTTCGATGATCCGGACCCGCTGACGAAATTCTCGTACGATCTGATCGATCCCGACGGAAATGAGGTTCAGACGTACAGGACGGACAACCTTACCGCCACGATATTCAACAACGGTTCCGCGGAGGC
Organism: Thermoplasmatota archaeon; assembly: GCA_030595585.1. GTDB lineage: Archaea > Thermoplasmatota > Penumbrarchaeia > Penumbrarchaeales > Penumbrarchaeaceae > JAGLEG01. Next base: position 3,950 of record JAUVCY010000028.1, on the reverse strand, counting down.
CCTGCAGTGGGCCTTGAAAGTGGCCCCGGGCGAGGACGTAAGCGGGATATTCGACGTTCTGGTGAATGCCACGGACGATGGATACTACTCGAAATCGGCACAGGTGGAGATCAAGTTCATCATATCCCCCGAGAACGACGATCCTGAAATGAGATACGTGAAGATAGATTCGGAGAACAACCCCCCCAGCGATCTGCTCAGGTTCACCAGGGAGCAGAATGAGAGGGTCGACGTCGCGATCATAGGTGCCGAGGACAAGGATGGGGATGAGCTGACGTACCACTGGGACATAGACCAATGGCTTGCCGATCCGGCGAAGGGCCACAACTATGACTGGGACGTGGAGACCGGCGTGGGATGGTTCGTCACGAACGACGCAGACGTGGGCACGATGTACACCACGATCGGGGTGACGGACGGCAACGGTGGAAAACATGAGGAGGAGCTCGAGTTTCGCATCCTCAATGTCAACGATCCTCCATATATCATCGTTCCGGAGTTCAAATCGACCATAGAGGGGGAGAATATCTACATCACCCCTGTCGCCGGAGATATTGATATCGATTCAGGGGATGAGATAGAGTTCAATTACTTCCTGGGAGACCTGGAGAGGAACTCCCCCGCACAGGCATTCCTGTTTGACCCCGTCACCGGCAGGCTGGTCATAAGGGCGATATCCGAGAGCATGAACGGCGAATGGGAGATCAATTTCACCGTGGGCGATCTATGGGGCGAGGTTGGCTGGGGAGTGTGCAGGATACTCATAGAAAATGTCAACGATGCCCCCATAGCCCGCGATATCAGCTACGGTGTGGATGAGGGTAACCTCACGGTGAACTTCTTCACAAGCATTGCAATGGATGAGGATGGCATAGAGGGACTGGAGTACATCTGGGATTTCGGGGACGGCAGTGATGTCGTGTCCGGGGTGGAGGGTCTAAACGTCGATCACACCTTCAAGAGAGGGGGGGTCTACACGATAATCCTCAAGGTGTTCGACGGTGAGGAGTACTCCGATGAGGTCAACGTCATCGTCAAGGTCACCGAGCCCCCCGAACCGGATGACGGGGATGATGACGGCATTCTGGATGAATGGGAGAGGAGGTACGGATTGGACCCAACCGATCCATCTGACGCCATCCTGGACTTCGACGAGGATGGCCTTACCAATTTTCAGGAGTTCGAATATTACACGCTGTACGGTGTGGACCTCAATCCAAGGAATCCCGACTCCGATGGGGACGGATATTACGATGGTGAGGAGGTGAACCTCGGATTCGATCCGATGGACAAGGAGAGCCACCCATCACCCGAGATGGAATCGACCAGGCTGATGCTTCTCATGCTCATCATGATCTTCATGGTGGTGGCCGTTATAGCCCTCCTTCTTTTCATCGTTCTCAGGGTCAGGAACAAACCCAAGGCGGTTGCAGCAGCATCACCGGTGATGCCACAGCTGGGCGTTGGAGGTTACCAGGCGCTGCCTCCGGGACCGGAACAGATATCTGGAGATGGGTACTCGGCTCTACCACCTGCAGAGGCACAGCAGCCCTACTACCAGGACCAGCAGGAGCAGTATCCCCAGGAAGGATACTATGACCCTGGGCAGGCCGCCCCGGCACCTGAAGGGCAGCCAGCCTATGAGCAGGCATACGATCCACAGGGACAGGATATCCCCCAGTATGTGGATCAGATGGATCCATCCGATATGGCACCTCCTCAGCAGGATCCAATTTACGACGGGACCGCCCCGCCAGCCGGATCATATCCCGAACCGGTCCAGGCCCCGGCCGATCCAGCCGTCGCCCAGGAGGCGGTCGCCCCGCCTCCAGACCCAATTTCATCGGAGGTCCCAGAGCCCATTGTGGAACCATTACAGGGTGACGTGGCTCCGCCACCAGCGATGCCCCCAGAACCGGAGATAGAGCAGCCTCAGGCCCCGGTGGCTCCCACGGCGGAGGAAGCCCCTCCCGTTCAGCAGCCGGCAGAAGAGTGATCCGGTGAGATCAGACCCGGTGCCGCATGGTGCCGCAGCGTTCTCATGTGATGGTCATAGTTAAATAATTTGAAAATAGAATCAGCTATGGAGCCAGAAGAATGAGGCCCGCAAATGATAGGCTGGATAGAGACATGTTGACCGGTCCAAAACCTTTAATAAAGGAGGGGCCATTCAATGCCAAATCATCATGCCGGGCGATTTCGATATGGAGGCTATGATATGGGTTCACCAGCTAATTTCTTAGAGAGTCTCGGAAGGGATAAGTATGTGCTGATAGTGTCTGCGGTTGCATTCATAATGCTTATCTCTGTCCTTGGAATGATATTAGTTGATTGGGGTATTGCGGACGATTCCATTGAGTCAGGAGGGGAGTACAATAATACCATCCCGGACCCCTCTGGTGTCAAAAAATCCGATTCTGATTTCTACATTGACGATCTGGGCTCCAAGATCTCGTGGCCGGATAAGCTGTCCGATATCGAGGAGAACTACATCTACGGGACCGATTGGATGGAGCCGGATACAGATCACGATGGAATGGAGGATGGATGGGAGGCGCTGTACAGCAGGCCGAACCCGATCACGGAGAGGCTCACCATCGACCCGAACCTGTGGGATGCCTTCGAGAACCCCGATGGTGACGGATTCGATCTCAACAACAACGAGATGATCGACGAGGAAGAGGAGCTTTTCAACCTGAGGGAATATGTGGGAGGAGTGGAGTGGAACTTCACAACACTCACCTTTGAACAGAACGATCCCACATTCGGTGGGAGGACCCCCGCCAGCAGCACCGAGAACCCCTCTGGAGACTGGAGATACATAGGTAAGAAGGGTGGTTTCCACCTGTACGATGATCCGTCCGATGGGATATACGGGGACAGGCTTAACCCCGATGACTCCCTTGAGGACGATTATCTGAGATACAATCCATATATCCCCTCTGTCTTCAAACCCGTGACCACCAACCCCTCGCTCTGGGATACTGACCTGGACGGTATGGATGATGGTTGGGAGCTGTACTACAGCATCAAATTGAGAGAGCGCTTCTTCGACGAGGGTGAGACCCGGGTTTACAAGGGCAGCATAGACGATGACGACCTGGAGGCACACAAGGACCAGCTGATTTCCCAGATCGTTATCCCAAAGAAGATCACCGGTGGGTCGGAGGACCTTGTGGTCATCTGGTCGACCAATATGATCAACCCGCTGAATCCAAACGATGCATATTACGATATGGACGTGAGGATCGGGTACCAGATCGGGCTCAGCTCTGAAGGGGCCAAGAAGGTCCCGGTAATGATCCAGGAAGGCGATTCCCTCACGAACCTTCAGGAGTATCAGAACCACACATCCCCTCTTGATTGGGATACGGATGGCGACTCACACTTCAACACCCTTACGGGCCAGATGTACAAGCTGTCAGACTACATAGAGCTGAACATCAACAGGACCAAATCCGCCGTGGATTGGAACGGGGACGGGGTCCTCGATTACAAGACCTGTCCGTACAAGGCGGATACAGACGGCGATGGTATGTTCGACGGATGGGAGCTGGATACGGGCCTGGACCCGTTGAACTCCACCGACAGGTTCAAGGATCTGGACAATGACGGCCTGCCGAACTATCTGGAGAACGCCTTCCCCAACAAGGATAACATGTGGTTCCAGACCGATCCCAAGAACCCCGACACGGATGGCGACGGGATGCTTGACGGTTGGGAGGCATACAACGCCCTCATAATAACCCAGGATCTGGCCGAGACCATTCAGGAGGACCTGGATGACCTCATCAGTGACGGCTACAAGACCAGGTACACGGTCTCACCGATGATAGATGACGCCTACGAGGATAACGACGGATGGTGGAACCTCACCGAGGAGGGATATGTGGTCTACACCAAACTACCAGACGGCATGACCAATCTGGAGGAGTTCCTGGGTACGCTCC
>JAUVCY010000079.1 GCA_030595585.1 Thermoplasmatota archaeon | reverse complement strand
GTTGTTTTTTAACGGCAGTGAGATCCATCTATTCGAGTCCGTTTATTATCAGGTGAACGTCTCCCTGTTTGAAGAACAGGATGGGATATTCGGTGGTATCTCATACAATCTGATCCCTTACGTAACAGCACCCATGATGACGATCGGTTACGGGGATGTCCGTATCCCCCTGCATCCGACATCCAGCGGGGAATATCTTGTAGGTGTTCTACCGATAATATCGGATGATTTGGAGATCACCATCTTCCTGGATTATTGCGATCGGGATCTCAACTTCTCCAGTGTGGTGATCCCTGTTGTTCTGAAGGAGGACCGCGCCCCTTCCTTGAAGATCGAACCTGACCCTTATCTTGATCCGTACGATGATACGGGTCGTAGGTTGACTCTCTCCTCGGGAAGGAGGTTCGCCAAGGACCCAATTATGATATTTAATGGCGTCATGCTCAATCTCACACGATCGGAGAGGTCCGAAAGGGTCGAATGGAGCGTTGTTCTTTCGGATGAGGATATAGGGGAGGGAGGCGCCCTATCTCTTGAGGCCCGAACAGAATATTCCTTTTTTACGTATCTTCTACTGATATTCCCCTTCCCTCCGTTTCTCATTGGAATTCCACCTGTATTCACTGGCTGGTCCCTGGTGGGTTGGTTCCTGCTGACCTCGGCTATCATCGTATGGGCGTCAATTACCATCATCCTAAGGAAAAGGCCATTTTTACGAAAAGGCTTTCCAGAACATAGCAACTTGGAGGATCGGCTTTCTGATTGGGATCTGGTGGAGACCTCACGGGTTTTCTCCGCTGTGATATTCTTCAGTATCGCGGTGTATGTCATGTTCCAGATGCTCGAGCAGCCCACTCCAACTCCGTCATTGTTATCCCCCAGCGTTCCCGTATGGATAAGGTTGATCAGCCTGGCCGAGGCCTCGGTGTGGGAGGAGTTCTCCGGAAGGGTCCTCCTCATAGGACTGCCTCTTGCTTTTATACGGGGGATCCGGTCAAAAAGGTTTTTCGATGCTCGCCAGTTACTGGGAGGATCCGGCAAATTCGGGAGAGGTGAGATCGCCCTGATCCTCATATCCGCCCTATCGTTTGGAATGGCCCATCTCGGATGGGGCCCCTGGAAGGTAGTACCCACCTTCGTCTCCGGTCTGTTGTTCGGGTATCTGTTCGTGAAGGTCGGCCTTCACGCCACCATCGTGATGCATTTTCTCATAGATTATCTGAGTTTCATCGAGGAGCTCGCCGGGTTCGGTGAGATCATCTCCTCCCTTATCCTGCTTTTCTTGGCATTTACGGGATGCCTGCTCCTTGGAGATTATCTTTTCAGGGGGACCAGGACAATATCCAGAATGATCATAAAAAAGAGCCCACCACCCTACTTTTTCCTGATCTTTCATTCCATTCTATCCCTTCTGCTGGCCTATTTGCTGTTCAGGGTAAGGGGCATGGACGCTGTGGTGGTTTTCATCGCATCAGTACCACTCCTGGGGATCGCGGGCTACATCGTTCACAAATATGGTATTTCCGATATCGGGAGAGGCATTGTTTATTTTTCCTCGCTGATCACCATGGCCCTGGGCCCGATAGGTGCCGCCTGGATATACTCCTCATTGGACGATCATGATAGGTCCGAGAAATAGGTGAACTTGTTCTCTCGATGCTCGTCCGCTATCTTCACATATATGCGGGCATTTTCCATCGCCCGCTCCTCGAATTTCGGGTCGGTCTTCCTGACCTTGCCAGGGACCCCAAGGACCATGCTGTGTGGGGGTATCTCGCTGTTTGGAGGAACGACCGCGCCCGCCCCAATTATACAGCCGTCCCCTATCACTGCCCCGTTCAATATTGTAGATCTGATGCCGATTATGCAGCGATTCCCGACAGTGCATCCGTGAACGATCGCGCCGTGTCCAATGGTGACATCATCTCCGATCGATACCGGATAGTTCGTGTCAACGTGTATGATGACCCCATCCTGGACGCTCGTCCTGTTCCCTATCTTGATGGAGTTCTCATCGCCTCTTATGACCGCATAAGGCCATACCGAGGATTCCTTTCCGATCACCACGTCCCCGATAATTCTGGAATCAGGATGGATAAAACACCCCCTGGACACATTTGGCTCCTTTGCAATGGACATATCGCTCACCTTGCATGAGGTTAGATTGGTTGGGTATTTGAATATATCCCAGGGATTTCCCAATTCAAATGGTGTTTATGAAAACTATTATATATTTACCATTGGCTCTGGTTTTGTACATCTATAAAAGCGTAGGTAGATTTGGTCAGTGTGGGAATGCGTAGGTTGAGGTATCGATAATGGAACGGAACCTCAGAAATGAGAACGGTGCGATCCGAAGGGGAAGGGGTCCAGATGGCAGATGATGAAGGGAATACATCAGGGGGAGCGGTTGCTCCCGTGGCGGCAAAGAGGAGAGTGGTTGCAGGGCACGCTGCTCCCGAGGCTGTTGTAGGAGCTCATCCGGGACCCTCGGAGGGTGCAGACATACCCAAGCCCCCTATCCCCCCTGGTCAGGTTGGATCTGCAGGGCCCCAGTCGGGTGGTGAGGAGAAATCGGATGCCGAGGCCGGGTCGGACCCGGACTTGGAGGGTGAGACACCGGAGGGGGAAGAGGAAAAAACTCCTGGTATCTTCTCGGCCGAGGGTTTCAGGAAGATCTCCGGGGCCGTCAAGAAGTTGTTTGTAACAGATCCTTCCGATGTCCACCTCGTCAAGAAAGCAAAGGAACTGGAGAGGGAAGATGCCGATCTCCTGGAAGGATTGGAGTTTAAGGATACAATAGATCTTGGGGATCCCCACGTGCAGGTCAAGGTTTTCCTTAATCCGGAGACGAGCGAATATATCTATCACCCGATCGAACCGATCCTGGCACCCAGGCAGAAGGAGGTTTACGAGTTTCTACTGATGACGCTCAACAAGGCCCTGAGTTACAATCGGGAGGCCATGGAGGACCCCGAGCTGAAGTCGAAGTTCCTGATCGGGGAGATAGAGAACATCAGATCGGATTACGTTTCGATAATCGGAAATATCTCCGAGGAGTTCATTGATCCGATCCTGTATTACATCAAGCGGGAGTTCATAGGATACGGCAAGATCCACTGCCTGATGCTGGATCAGGGCGTGGAGGATATCTCCTGCGACGGGACGGACATACCGGTCTTTGTCTATCACAGGGATTACGGGTCGATCAGAACCACCATATCATACGAGACCGATGAGATCCTCGAGGGCTATGTGGTCTCTCTTGCACAGAGGGCGGGAAAGAGCATTACCGTGGCCGATCCTATCCTGGATGCCACACTCCCCGAAGGGCACAGGCTCAATGCGACATTCGGAAGGGAGGTGACCACCCGGGGCTGCTCGTACACGATAAGGAAGTTCAAGGAGGATCCCCTTACGATCACCGACCTTGTCGGTTACGGTACGATATCCACCCAGATGGCCGCCCATTTCTGGCTGGCCGTTCAATATGGCGAGTCCATGATTTTCTCGGGCGGTACGGCATCAGGTAAGACCGCCACAATGAATGCCATCTCCATATTCATTCCCACATCGGCCAAGATCGTTTCAATAGAGGACACCAGGGAGGTGAACCTTCCCCACCAGAACTGGATCGCCGGCATCACGAGAGGGGGGGCCGAGGGAGACAAGGCCGGCGACATAAACATGTACCATCTCTTGAGGGCCGCATTGAGACAGAGGCCGGAATACGTCATAGTGGGAGAGGTGAGGGGCAAGGAGACCATGACCATGTTCCAGGCGATGGCCACGGGCCATACCACATACTCCACCATGCATGCGGATTCTGTAAAATCCATAGTGTACAGGTTGGAGAATCCCCCGATCTCCATTCCAAGGGTGCTGATCCAGGCGTTGAACCTGGTCGCCATACACAATCAGCTCAGGGTGGAGGGTAAGCGTGTCAGAAGGATAACGGAACTGGTTGAGATCGTCGGGATCGAACCAACCAGCCTGGAGGTCATCACCAATCGTGTTTACGGTTGGGAGGCGGCCGGGGATCATTTTGATTTCGGAGGCCATTCGAACCTCTATGAGAAGATAATGGATATGGAGGATATGACCCGGGATGAGGTTGTTTTCGAGCTGAACAGAAGGGCTGAAGTGATCGAATGGCTCGAGAGGAACGACGTCAGGCAGTATCAGAATGTTTCCAAGATCGTTGTGGAGTATTACGAGTCCCCAGAGAAGGTGATGACGCTGCTCAGGGAGAACCCCACAATAGACATTACCGAAGGTTTGAGGATATTTGATGAGAAGGTGAAGGAGCGGCTCCCGCCTTCCAACCAAGACCTTCTTCCGGAGGCGGGCGTTGATAGCGTGAACACCGCAGAAGTACAGGGAGGTGCATGATATGGCGTTGACCCCTTATTATCGTCTGTGCATGAGGGTCGGTCCTGCAACTGTTCTTGGGGAGAAACTTGCAGATAATAACCCCGATATCGAGATGACCCTGTCAAGGGCGAACATGAATGTCAGGGGCGAGGTGTTCTACACGGTGGCTGTGGTCTCAACCGCGATCGCTTTTATCGTGAGCCTTTTACTTGCCTCATTCCTTAACCTGCTTATGCTCCCATCGATGGGCGTTGAGATGCCCATCCGGGTCATTGTATGGGTTCTCCTGCCCATCATCGTTCCTGCGGGCACATTTCTGGTGTTTCAGGTACTTCCCTCCAACTCGATCGGGGAGAGGAAGAAGAACGTGGACCGGAACCTGCCCTATGCCACAAATTACATGGCGGCCATGGCATCTGCCGATGTAACGCCACCCGCCATATTCAGGGGTCTTGCCGATCAGCCGATATATGGTGAGATCCAGATCGAGGCGGAGAAGATCGCAAGGGATATAGATTTCTTTGGAAAGGACCTGATGCTGGTGCTTCAAAAAGCCATTGCACGGTCCCCTTCTCCGAAGTTTCAGGACTTCCTCCAGGGCATAATCACAACCGCGAATTCCGGGGGATCGCTGAAGGTCTATTTCATGTCAAAATCGGAACAGTTTATGATAGAGAACAGGCTTCAGCAGGACAATGATCTTCAATCCCTCGGAGTCATGGCCGAGAGTTTCGTAACTGTGGTTGTGGCCTCTCCCCTCTTCCTCATCATCATGATGTCCACGATGACCATGATGGGGCAAAAGGGTGGGACCACTTTCCTTTACAGCATTATATTCGGCTTGATACCAGTGGCGCAGATCGTGTTTGCCGTTCTGCTGGCCGATACGGGGGCTTCTGATTGAGACCTGACGACGATTCCCCCAAAAGGGGCAGGAAACAGCTGGTTTCGAGTAAGGACCTGGAAGAGGGAGCGGGCACCATCAAGCTGAAGGCCGCCTCAACCACCCAGAGAAGGAAGGATAGGATCGTATGGGGCGTATCGATAGCAGTAGGCCTCATGTTCCTTTTCCTGACCATTGGGACCTTCCCATCCCAGACCAAGGACGAATTCAAGGACACATATGACACCATGGATGAGACACAGCAGAGGCTGTCCATGAGGGAGGGTTTCCTTGATATCAATACGACCTTCAACACCACTGGCTATTGGGTGAAGGATGAGATCGATATCGGCTGGCACAGCTTCCTGATGCTGACCTTTCTGGGAGGGGTTGGCCCGATAGCCATCTACGAATCCAGAAAGAGAAAGAGGATCGATAAGATCGAGGAGAGACTTTCGGATTTCCTACGTGATCTGTCGGAATCCATGAGGGCAGGCCAGACGTTGCATGAGGCGATCAAGACCTCAGCCGGCGGTGAATATGGGGCTTTGACCCCGGAGATCAAGAAGATGGCGCTGCAGGTTTCCTGGGGCGTATCCGTTACAAAGACCCTTGATATGTTCGCAGAGAGGGTGAACACAAACCTGGTAAAGAGATCGGTCACCCTGATAAACGAGGCGTCCAGTGCGGGAGGCAACGTATCCAATGTTATCGATGCAGCGGCGAAGGATACCAGGGAGATCCAGATAATGAAGATGAAGAGGGCGACCGAGATGGGGATCTACAAGATCGTCATAGGCGTTTCTTTCCTCGTGTTCCTTGTGGTCGTCGCCGTCATGTTCTTCTCTTTCATGCCAGAGATGGAGAAACTATCAGACAGCTATTCATCCACTTCGGATGGAAGCTCGGCCCAGTCCCCGGGAGGTTTTGATCCCACGGGAGTGGATTTTCAGGAGGTCAAGCTCCTCTTCTTCGCGGCCGTGGCAATTCAGGCTGTGGGTGATGGGATCGTAGCAGGTATCATGGCGACAGGAAGGGTCAAGGACGGCCTGGTCCTGGCCACATATTTCGGTGCGTTCACCCTTGTCGCATTCGATCTGTTCCTGTTATGACGCTTTTATGCGTGGGACTCCATAATGTCAAATAAAAAGGTTAATCTAATGTAACTCCAATGATGTGGGGCAATTGTAGGAAGGAGCATAATGAAGGTTATATCAAAATCTCAGGGAGTTCCCATCTCAATGATCGTTATTGGGGGACTGATGGCCACGATGTCGTCCATGGAGTTCGCCGATCAGAACAATACAACGCTGTTTGTGGCGGGATGGTTCATGATCCTGTTCGGAATACTCGCCTGGTTCATCCCGGAACTGGGTAGATTCCTCAGGAAGAAACAGCGGTCAAGGATGAGGGCGTACAATAGAGAGTCAGCAGAGGCCCCACAGGGGAGAAGGAGAGCGCCACCAAGGAGGTGAAGAAATGAAAGATGACAAGCCGATAATATGGGCCTTTCAGAGGGCGATAAGGAAAGCTCTGAAAGGGGCGGATGGGATCGTGACATTTCCGACCAGAGAGGAGATGGAAACGGCCGTGGCGCGTGAGGTTTTCAGATCACAATGGAAGGCCTACAACGACTCCAGCGACGAACAGAGATATCGTTTGATAGAGAAAGCCCTGTCCCTCGATGAGGAGGATGCATTTCTGTGGGCCGTCAAAGGCTCCCTGCTGTTGAAGTTCGATCATCTGGAGGAGGCAAAGGAGGCCATAGAGGCCTCACTGGATATCGATGGAGGCTGTGATGATGGCTGGTACTGGAAGGGGATCATCCAATTGAAGGGCGGAGATACAGATGGGGCCGTGGAGTGTCTTGAAAGATGTGTTGAACTGGAACCGGAGTACACGATGGCGGGGTTAGTACTGGCGAGGATCGAGAGGGACCGGGGTAACCTGGATACTGCCCTGGACCATATCACCAACTGCATTGAGCGTTCATCTGAGGTATCAATGCTTCTTCTCGAGCGATCGATCATACTTCTTGAGATGATAGATCCCGATGGGGCGAGAAGCGATCTCGAGCGGGTCCTGGAGATAGAACCAAGATCTGGAGTTGCACTGGGCCTTATCCAGAGATTGGATGCCCTTGAGGAGCCTGAGGAAGAGGAAGAACCTGAACCCGAGGAAGAAGAGGAGCTTGAGGAAGAAGAGGTTGAAGTGGAAGAAGAACCTGAGCCAGAACCCGAGGAAGAAGAAGAGCTTGAGGAAGAGGAAGTTGAAGAGGAAGAAGAACCTGAAGCTGAACCCGAGGAGGA
>JAUVCY010000254.1 GCA_030595585.1 Thermoplasmatota archaeon | reverse complement strand
CGGTGGATGGATCGACGGACACAGATGATAAAGGATCCTTTGCGGGCTTTTGTTTGATAGCTGGGATTATTGGGGCCATCCTGCTCCTGACCATGGTCGTCATTATCGTATTGGTGGTCAAATCAAGGAGAGGACAGGCAGATCTATACGAGGAATAGGACCTGAGATGAGCAGCGGGGAGCACGATGAGCTCTTAACATTCCACATACGGGACGTGTGACGTGAAAGGACCTCGAAAATGTCCTATCGGCCTTGCCTGGTCACACCCACTCGGCGATCTGCTGAGCCCTGGTGAAAAGCAGCCTTCTTGACAGCGCGATCACCATGATGGAAGTGATGATGCCCCCGCCAATGATCATCAAATATACTATGATCTGGTACTCCGCGGCCAGTATCGGGTTCGTACCTGCGATCAGAAGTCCAGCCATGGCCCCGGGAATGAAAATGATCCCAAGCGTTTTGAGCGAGTCGATGTTGGGTATCAGCGCGGCCTTTATGGACATCCGCCCATACTCCTCCATGGCCTCCTTGGGCGTGGCCCCAAGGGAAAGCATGGTCTCAAGTGTGGGTTTGTTGGTCTCGAACTCCCTCGTCAACCTGTTCAGTGCCAGAGAGCATATCGTCATCGCGTTCCCGAACACCATGCCGGCTAGAGGTATCACGAACTGTGGCTTGTAGGGCATGGCGCCACTCACCCTCAGCACTACAAGCACAACGGTCCCACCAACCAGTATCGAGGGAGTTGTTATTCTGTACGCCTTGGGCATCTTCCCGGCCCTCCTTGCGGAGGTGTATCCCCCCATCAACGCCATGGCTATCAGAAATAGCCATATCGGATAGTACCAGTACTCGAACTCGAAGAGAAAATAGAGCAGTGTGGCGGCGGCGAAAAGCTGCAGTCCCCCTCTTATCAGCGCGTATGTGTATTCCCTGGCGATACCTATCTTCTTCCACACGGACAGGCCGATGGCGATCACCAGCATCACCATCATGATGCCCATTATGACAAGGCCTTCCTCCCAGGTGTACGGTATTCCGGTCAATATGCTCCCTCCCATCTGAATTCAGCCGCCTTCTTTACTTCCTTTACCACCCCGTTCTTGAGGTTGGCTATCCTATCCGAAACGCGCAGAGCCTGAGGTACATCATGGGTTACCCAGACCACGGTGAGGCCCGCATCCCTCGCGAATTTGAGTATGGTCCCCTCCATCCTCTCCACCTTCCTGGGATCCACCCCCACCGTCGGCTCGTCGAGAAGAAGCACCTCCGGGTGAAGGGCCAGGGCACGGGCGAGGGCCACCCTCTTCTTTTCACCCCCCGATAGCTTTCCCGCCTCCTTGCCGGCGAACTTCGGCGAGAGCCCTGCATCCATCAGGCACCTCCCCACATCACATTTCCCCACGGCCCCGGCCAACTTCGGACCGTACTGGACGTTCTCCTTCACCGTCCCCTGGAGCATCACGCTCTCCTGAGGGACCAGGACTACCTTTCTTCTGAGGTCCACAGGGTCCATATCGGTGATATTCTCCCCCTGGAAAAATATTGAGCCGGAGTCCAGCTCTATCAATCTGTTCATCGCCCGAAGGAGGGTGGTCTTTCCGCTCCCGGAGGGCCCCACAAGGGATATGATCTCACCTTTTTCCAGATCCAGCGACAGGCCCCTGAGCGCACGGGCATCGCCCAGCAGCTTCTTCGCCTTCTTAATTGTTAAAATGCTCAATCAAGCACCTCCCCGGAAAGCTCCCTTATGAACCGTTTGAGGTTCTCCAGCGTCTCGATCCCTTTTGGCGTGATCCTGTATATCTTCCTTACTTTCCCTTCGACAACGTGATCCTCAACGGTCAGCGCCCCATCCCCCTCCATCTCATGCAGTATAGGATAGAGCGTTCCCGGGCTGATCCCGTAGCCGTGATGCCTGAGCTCCTCGATCATCCACGTGCCGTAGATGCCGTCATCGCAGTCAGCGTGATGGAGTATGTGCGCCCGGATAAAACCGAGCAGGACCTTTCTCTCGTACATAGATATCGAAACTCGATATCGGTATTCGATATATATTGTTTCCCCGTAACGAGTGTCCATGATCTACAATACTGAAAAAATTAAATGGGGGCCCTCTCCGGGCCCCCACGGCATGTTTGACCCTATGTGTTCATCGACGCGTTTTAGCTATTAGATGAGCTCATCCCAGTCTACTGAACTCTCCTCCTCTTCGAGGCGCCCTCCGGTCACTCTGTCGTCCCCGGTGGAGATGTCGAAGTCCTCGTAGTACTCCTCCACCTTCTTACGCTTCTCTACCTGGACCCTCGACAAAAGGGCCAGGGCAACGGCAACGATCACAAGGATGACCACCACGGCCATCAGGGCGAATATCCAACCGTTGGAGGTCTCAATGTCATCCTTCACTATTGTCGCCTCGACGATGTGGGAGCTCGTATCCGGCATGTACAGGTAGAGGTGGGCCCCCTCATCATCGATGACAAGGTGGTATCTCGGTTCTGACCCGGAGGGGTCGCTCATCCAGTCCAGCTCCACCAGGGAAACGCTCACACCGTCTATCGTGATCCTCAGCCTGTCCGGATCGGAGAGGTCCAGTGCTGATGGATCTATATCGAGGATGATCACCTTGCTCTCGCCCGTATCCGATCCTACCTCGATCCTCATGGAATCCTCATCCAGGTCCAGTATAGAGAGGGTGATCGTTGTCCCCTCATCCTCGTACTCCATATCCACCTCACCATCCACAACGGAGATGGCACATCGGACCGTATCGTTGCTGTTCGACCCACCGGAGGTGCCCACAACCAGCATACTATATCCGGTGGAGGGATAGGTGACGGTATCGTTCCCCGAGCTGGCCTGGAATCTGTAGTAATACGTTCCCGAGGCCAGGCTCTTCGCATAGAGACATAAAACACCCTGCGAATACACGGACCCCGACACCCTCATTGAATAGTTGGTGAAGGTCCTGCTCGAATTCGCGCTGCTGATGTACAGTTTGACATAGGACGGGGCGTCGTCATCCAGGTCCTTGTAGTATATGGTGAAGTTGACCGCCTGGTTGTTTATGGGGCTCGATGGGGACACTCCAGGACTGTACAGCATCGGAGCGCTCCCGGAAGATGGTGGAGCCGATACATACAGGCCATAGGAACCCGTCGCGGGGAGGTTCACGGTCGTGTTCTTCGAGGTCACCGTGAAGTAATATGTGTAGTTCCCCCTCGTTAGCGGAACGCTTCCAGAGAATACCAGTCCGGTGGAGTATGCATAGCTATATGGAGTGACCATTTTCACCGAAAGGGGCGCCCCCCCGGAAGAAGGTGTGACCTTCAGGAGGAACTGCTCCGGCGGATCGTTGTCCGCGTCCTTGTAAGTTACGCTGAAGGTGACCACCTGGCCCGAGAATGGCCTTGCAGGCGATACAGAGGGGTTCAACAGCTGTGGTGCGCTGTTGGACGAGGAGCTGTTCCGGACATACAGTGAATAATATGCTCCAAGTGTTACATACCCATTCGAGGCTGTGACGAATCTGTAGGAGTAGTTGCCGGCTGCCAGCTGAATGGTCTTGTATGCCAGAACGCCACGTGAGAA
>JAUVCY010000049.1 GCA_030595585.1 Thermoplasmatota archaeon | reverse complement strand
GTGGATACGGACATGGACGGGGATCCCGATGGTGTGAGATACAACCCCGAGACCTGGATGGATATCGACGACGATAACGATGGGATACCCGATGACTCTGATAGCTCCCCTCTCAATCCAGCCATGCCCGGGGACATGGACCACGACCAGATCGGAAATGACGTGGACCCGGATATCGACGGCGACGAAGTCCCCAACGAGAAGGATTTCGCCCCGTACAACCCGTATATCTGGGAGAAGGAGGAGGACAAGGAGAACAAGGTCATCGAGACCATAACGCTCATACTTCTACTGCTTATATTCCTGGGCATGATCGTGGTGATCTTCCTGTTCCTGACTGGCAGACTTGAGCTGCCCGTGAACGCACCGCCTCCCACAGGTGGTGAAGGGGTTGAGAGCGCGGAGGCCATCTTCGATGATGATGATGACGAGGATGCGGGCGCAGATAAAAAGGAGCTGGCCCTGCAGGACTTCGAGGACGACGACCTGGAGGACATGAAGGTCTGCTCCAACTGCGGAGAGCTCGTCACCGGCGACACGGACATCTGTCCCAACTGCGATGCGGAGTTCGATGACGAGGACTATGAAGAATAAGCGTATTCTGATATAGGCCATCGACGCCTATCAAGCCTAACTTTGACATATGAGTTCAGTTTTGTGTCAAAGTTAGGCCCCTCCCAACATTGACCGGCTAATATCCTGATGAATCGGTAGATTCATCCAACCTTCACCGAAGTATCGGTTCAGATCATATTCGATCCGTCAAAGTTGGGATCAAGGGGATGGTTCCAAGGGGTCCTCCCCCTCGAGAGGTTGGACCTTCATCCTCTGGACCGCTCTGTTCCACCTCTGGTGTTCTCTTAACTTCAGCCCACCGTATACCAGGCCGCCCAGAGCGATAATGAACAGTATCATGGATCCCCACAGATATACTGGAGAGGAGAAGAACCCCAGTATTGCGCCCAGTCCGGAATTCTCCACGGTTAGGGTCAGGATCCCTTTCGAAGCCTCCCTGGACCCGGCCCCATTGTTCTCGGAGTATACCTCGACATATACGGTAACACCTCCCCTGCCAGCATCCCTGTCTGCGGTTATCTTCACAGGAACCTCCTTTGACCCCCCCTCCGGCAACGTTATGGACCCATCTTCCATGGATACGGTAATGCCTCTGGACCTGAGCTCATCCTCGTTGGTCAGGACGAATATGAACTTCTCGTCGGAGTTGCCCGTATTCCTTATGTTCAGGGCAAAGGTCGAGCTTCCACCCTGATCCACTTTCCCATACCCTTCAACGAAGGATATCTCCGCTCCGTAGAAGGGGAGGACATCCACATTGGCCGAGGCCTCCACCACCTCCCCTTTGGTTCCCGTGGGCTGAGAAATGGCAGACCCCATGATCGTCAGGACCGGATGCAGGGAGGAGGAGGTGCCGTGCAGCAGGGTGACCTCTGCGACGAACTCCCTTGTGGGGTCCTCCTGTGTGAGCGTGAAATTGTACTCGGAGAGGGCCACGCTCATGTGTTCGGACGGCTCAACGAGCAGGACCACGTCCACTGAATCCGTAATGATCCCCAGGTTCAGAAGTAGGGTGGCCGTGCAGTGAAAGGTCCCGCTGCACGACCCATTGAAACTCACATCGAACGAGAGGGCGTCCTGGGCGATCTCCAGCTTCACCATATCCAGTTCGGGTGCCCCACTTGTCGTGCCCAGAGATAGAGGTGAGCATATTAACAGAAGAGCGAATATAATTATCGTGATGGTTCCGTGTTGGGACACACCCTAAAAACCGTGCGGCTCTTATTTAATTATGTCCCCACATCATTTCTTGAAGGCCCAGAGGCGGGATCCAAGGTAATTTAATACTGTCACGAATATGATAACCGCCAGAAGGGAAATGTGATACTCGGGTATCCCCTGGAACCCAAGCACATTCACGGCGACGTAAAAGAGCGCCGTCCTGATGATCAGGGCGATCGTGGCCACGGTAAGGAACTTCACATACTGTCCAGATGGCTTGGCCGACCTGGCGTCGAACGTCCAGTGACGGTTCCACACGAAGTTCCACGTGGTGGCATAAGCGAACGATATCGCCTGGAATATGAACACGTATTTCAGATCGTAACCCGGAAGTGATATGATATCGTCCCCGATGAGCAAAATTAACGCGGTCAGTATGCCCAGGTCCACTATGATCCCGGAACCCCCGACGGCCAGGAACTTGATAAGCGGGGCCGATCCCGGGTGAAGGTAGAGCCACATCAGATGCTGAACGTAGTTCACTATCACGTCGCTTCCCAGCTTGGACTCCCCCAGCTCCCTGTCCTTGAACGTTATGGGGACCTCCACGACCTTGTCGTATCTTCCCTTGACGAGGACCTCCAGGAGTATCTTGTATCCCTTCGCCCGAAGGGGGGCGCCCTTGATGACCGAGGGTCTGATCGCAAAGAAACCGGACATGGGGTCGGAACATGAGGTCAGGGGACGGGCCAGCATCGAGGCCCCCCATGAGATCACCTTCCTCTTCAACGGCCAATCCTCGATCCCCCCTCCCTTGATGTGCCTTGAACCAACCGCGACATCCGCACCATCATGGGCTATCGCACGATACAGTTCAGGCACCACCTCGATAGGGTGTGAGAGGTCCGCGTCCATCACGAGATATATATCCCCTACTGCTTCCCTGAAACCCTCCATCACGGCAGGAGAGAGGCCACGATCCTGCATCCTTTTGATGCATCTCGCCCCTGGATACTCCGCCGAGAGGCGCTGGACCTCGTCACAGGTGCCGTCCGGTGAATCGTCATCCATCACCAGTATCTCGTAGGGGATCGATTCTGATTCCAGGACCCTGGAGAGACGGGGGATCAAAAGACCCATGTTATCCCGCTCATTATATGTCGGAACGATCACTGACAACATCGGTCCAACCACGATCTCACCCTACCTTGCTGATCTCCCCTATCCCTGGGGAGGAGTTGGTGGTTTTGGAGCTGCAGGTGGTGCAGGCGCCGCCACAGGTTTTGCGGGTGCCACCGCGGGCTTGGCGGGGGCGGCTGTAGGTTTGGCAGGAGCTGCCGCGGGCTTTGCAGGGGCCGCTGCCGGTTTGGCAGGAGCTACCGCGGGCTTGGGAGCGGCCACAGGTATTGGGGCCGCTGCGGACTTTAGAGGGGCCACTGCAGGTTTAGAGGCGCCTGCCGCAGGCTTGGTAGCCGCCTTGGACTCAAGCTCCTTCTGGAACTCCTCCTTCCCCTTGGTGGCGCCGGTCGCTTCCAGATAATCGGTGGAGGACTTGATGAAACCCCTTCCCATCAGAACCTCATCATCGATCACACTCCCCTTCTTGCTCTTCTCCTCCTCCCTGTACTTCTGCAGCAGGGCGAACTTCTTCTTCTGCTCTTTCTTGTGCATAAGAGTGCTTACAATGACCAGGCCCAGATATGAGATGATTATCAGGCCGAAGATCGCCGGGAAGGCGTAGATATATGGGCCGTACTCGGTGTTTACCTCTATGCCAAAGATCTCCGTCCATATGGAATTTATTGGCGGGGGAGGTTCATGTTCGACCTTTACTACAAAGGTCTTGATGGCCTTGAGGCCCTGAGAATCCTCAACCTCCAGGATGATAATGAAGGCTTCGATCTCCCCGGCACCTACATCCCCGACGTCGAACTCGTAATCGAAGCCGCTGATACCCTTCTCGGCATTGACCACCACGTTGCTCTTTGACCCCACGTACAGGGAGTAGGTGAGGCCGAGCCATGAGTCGTCGAGATCGTGGTCGGGATCGTCCTCATCGTAGCTTTTCGTGAAGTTGAACCTGACCTCGATCGTGTGGCTCTTATCGGTTTTTATCCCAAACACGGGGAAGTCATATTCGTAATCTGAGTCGACGGGCAACTCCTCCCCCTCGAGGAAGAGGTTTATCACGGGGTAGAAATCCTTCTCCAGATCTATCATGAAAAAGTTATCCTCGGGTATGGAAGCTAGCGGAACGTCATCCTCCACCAGGAACTGGACCTTGTACACGCCCTCGCTGAAGATGTAATTCGACTGGCCGTCAACCTCCAGCTTGACATACGTGTCCACCTTGAACCTGTAAGCCCAACCACCGGTCTCATTGACCTTTATCAGCTCGTCGTATCCCGATGTGAGATCCTTGCTGTAAACCACGTATCCATCACTTCTGGTCATGACCATCTTCACCCTGATGATGATCTTTCCGAGATCGATATAGGGAGACCATGCATCGCGGTCCCACACCGTTCCGTTGATGTACAGGTAAGGGTTCTCCTTGGTGACGTGCGACTCGACGGTTCCTCCCATATCCGCGTTATGTTCGTCAACAGTATCCTTCACCACCGCAGATGCAACTATCGGCCGGTGGTTAATGGCCAGCTGGGACACCTCCACCGACGCCTCGGTTCTCACCTCATACGCCTCATCCACTGCGATAAAGGAGAGCAGATACTGGCCATCTGGCCACTCTGTCGTGTCCCAAGTGACCATCCATTTTGAGAATGGCGACATGATCGGGTCCGATATATCTGTGACATCACCCATCAGCGTATCCTCGACATACCACTGTATGCTCAGGATATCGTGTTTGCTGTTAGGGGCCGGGAAAGCAACGCCCTCCAGCTCCGCTTCTTCGCCTCCCACGACCATACCGGACTTGTACTCCTCGCCGTTGATCATCTTGAGGTCAACGGTGATCAGGGTGATCCCGACCTGGGCAACCTCATTCTGATTGTCAAGTTCGATCCTGTCAGAGTTGCCGGTGGCGCCTCCTGTTATCACCGCAAGGAAGGTGTATGACTTGGTATTTGCGGGCTTGCCAGGTTCAATGATCAACGATTCCAACTCGAGGTCCAGCTTCCCGGTCCCCCCTGTGATCCAGGAGTTGTCAGGAGAGGTGATCACCGTCGGATCGTTCCCCACGGTGTATGATATTACCGCGCCTTTTAGGGGGTTACCGTAGTTGTCCCTAACGTTTATCGAAAACCACCAGTAGACGAATATTATCGTATCCCCTTGGGAGGAGGGCTTCTCATCGCCCAGGTCCACCTGGTGCAGGAAGGCCCCGTTCGGAGCCTCGATGAGGGTTGCGTCGCTCAGAAGTTGTGAGAGGGTCAGCTTCCTGTCCGCCCCCTGTTTATCGGAGTCCATGTAGATCGCATCGTCCTCACTTGTGAGATATATGAAAGATGTGACCCCCGTCTTACCGTCGGTCCTCATCCCTCCCTCCGATTCCACCTGGGAGCGGTCGATGTTCATCTCCCTCTGGGAGGTGAGGTCAAGCCGGGCATCCCCACCCTTCACCCCATATTTCGACAGGTCGGTTCCGGAGACGATACTTCCGGACTGGCCGCCGAGGGAGAATATCCTGCTGTTGGAGATGTCAACGAATTCCCCCTGGATGATCAGGTGGGAAAAACCCCCTATTCCAGGCTCATTGTTCTGGATCTTCGCATCCCCTCCGCTCCCCCCGTGCACCTCTATCAGGGACCCGGATACTACCATATCGTTCCCTTCCATTGCCTGGATGGTGAGGGCCGCTCTGGCCCCGGAAGTACCGGGCTGGGGTATGCCCCCAATGGACTTTCCATCCTCGCCGTTCTGTGCCCAGATCTCGATATCGGTATTGTTTATCTCGAAATCGGTCTTCATCGAGCTGAATAGAACGTTCATCCCCCTTTTCGCAAGATCACTGGAATCAACCCTGTTCTCGGCGAAGATCACAGCGTTTTGCAGGACTATCCGCTCCGGTTCCAGATGGAGAACGAAATCCTCAAGCTCGGGATCTCCCGTAACGGTCAACCTGGCCCTATTCTGATCCTCGGGGCCATCGCCGATCATCTGGAAAGATGTCCCGTTGTCGTTCTTGCACTCAAGGGACTCCATCACGACGGAGATGGCGCCCTGAATGATCAGGTTGCCGCCCTCGCGGATCTTGACATGTCCCAGAGACCTTGAGGAGGTGATGATCATCGTATCGTTGATCTCCAGAACATCGCCCCTTGTGGGGGGGTTCAGAGGCTCCTCTGCGACCGTGGCCGAGGGGGTGCCGACGACAAGAGAGGACATTAGAAAGGCCATCAATATGAGTCCGCTTAAAATTCTCCTGGTATCCTTTTCCATATCAATACCCCCTATAGTCTCCTTCTCATCGATATATCGCTCGCCTTGCTCTTGCTGGACTCGTAGCCCTTATCGTTCAGGATCACCAGAACGAACAGCACGGAGCCGGTGATCAGGAACATAAGGATGAAGATGTAGATCATCAGGTTCACCGGGGCTGCAAACACGAGCGGTATTATGAAAATAAAGCTCAATATCATGAAGATGGTGGAGAGCTTCTTCCTCGACTTGTATATCTCCATCTCTGCGCGGAGGTCGATGATCATCCTCTTCCGAATGTAATCCTCGTCCTCCTGGGCCACCTCCTCCCTCTCGAAAATGTGGCCGCAGTACCGGCATGTGATATTCTCCTGTTTGGTATCCTCCAACCGTTTTGAGCAGTTGGGACATTCAATTAATCGGTTCCTGACAGCCATGGAAATCAACGCTAATATATACTTAATCAATTTAAGGGTTTCTGAGTATCTAGTTATATCTTACAGGGAGAGGCGAGATAATGACCGAGCCTTCGACCGGTGGGCGTTTTGGCGGCGGCCCCCGATAAAAAGTCACATTATAGGTACTTCCTCCCCGTTACCCCTGGACATGGAGTTTCGAGACCTTCTGAAATGGGACGACCTGAGCCTGCTTGAGAACGGGGTGGACAAGGACCTCCAGGCCGGCGATACGTGCGTGAGACGGCCAACGACCCCATGGGTGGCATCATGCAGTAACGATCCATCCTTTAGATTTGCGGGAAACGTCTTCTCGACCAGGGGGGCCATCGCCCGCTCTCTGAACGTGGAGATCGGGTCCCTTGGAGAGGCGGTCCTGAAGGGCATGGAGGAGAGGATAGAACCCGAGGAGACGGGGGTTCCGAACTATTATGGCAAGGCCGATATCGAGGAGATCCCCATCCCCAGATACTTCAAGGGGGACGGAGGGAGCTATATCACCTCGGGGATCGTCCACACCGGGATCGATGGTGAGAGGAACCTCTCCTTCCATCGGATGATGTACATCGGCGGGGGACGGTTCGCGGTGAGGGTGGTCCCAAGACACCTGAAACACATGCTGAACACGGCCCTTTCAAGGGGTGAGGAGCTGAAGGCGGTCGTGTCGATGGGATGCGGTGCTGCCAGCCTCATAGCAGCCTCCTGTTCACTGCCTTACGGGGTCGATGAGATGAAGGTCGCCTCGGCACTTCACCTGGACGCAACCGGGGAAAGGATGAAATGCTTCTCCCCGAACGGGGGCGGCCTCCTCTCCCCGCTGGGCACCGAGATAGTGATCTGCGGCGCCTTCACCGGAGAGACCGCTCCCGAGGGGCCCTTCGTCGATATCACCTCAACCTACGATCGCTCCGGAATGGATCCGGGAGAGCCGATATTCAGGGTGGACCGGGTACTTGCAAGGGAGGACCCCATCGTTCACGTCCTGCTTCCGGGCGGAAGGGAGCACTACCTGCTGATGGGCCTGCCCAAGGAGCCCTCCATACTTCAATCCGTCAGGAAGGTGGTCCCTCACGTCAAGGGCGTCCGCCTGACGGAGGGCGGCTGCGGGTGGCTCCACTGCGTGGTCTCCATCAGAAAACAGAAGGAGGGGGACGGTAAGAACGCGATAATGGCTGCCTTCACGGGCCATCCCTCCATGAAGAGAGTGGTGGTCGTGGACGAGGACGTGGACATCTTCGACGACAATATAGTGGAGTGGGCCCTGGCCACCCGTTTCCAGGCGCACAGGGACCTGATGATCGTGGAGAACGCCAGAGGTTCCACCCTGGACCCCTCTGCCAACGAGGATGGCACCACCTCCAAGATGGGGATGGATGCCACAGCGCCCATTGGGGACATGGAGCCTTTCAGGAGGGTCAGTTGACCCTATCCACGATAAAAGTGACTGCGATCCCTGCTGTCGTTATTGTTTTATCGTAAGAGGGCCATCCATCCCCCGTGAAATGTAAGAGATCCCTTCTCCTGGCGACGCTCTCCCTGCTCATCGTGTCCACGGTGCTCACCACGGGCTGTTTCGACATACACTCGGCAAGAGAGATCATAATACCGCCAAAAGTGGACAATACCGACATGACGAGGGGGACCATCGCCGACGTCAGGTACGAGTTCCAGGGCGCCATCGACTACGAGTCATTCGAGATCGGGGCGCAGGAGTTCGTGCGAAAGATCGATAATTTCGAGATCGGAAAGCTGGGGGGAGAGCTCTACGTTCAGGCCCAGGTCCATTTCTTCATGGGAGATGCGGCCGGAATAGACTTCGAGAGATACGTGGTCATCACCATACTGAAGGAGGAGAAAGGGGCCCTCTCGGCCATGGAGGAGAGGAGGTTCGACGCGATCTCCGGCGAGACCATAGATATCTCCGAGAGGATATTCACCATCTCCGACGCCGAGCCCGGGATGTGGTCGCTCAGGGTCGAGGGCTACGGCACGAGGACCAGCCTGGAAGGGACCACCTTCTACGACTGGTTCCACATATCGGTGAACGGCATATACTCGGATGACTCCCACAATTACAGCCTGGGCGTGTGACCGGATCACGGGGCGAGGTTCTTCATATCGGGGGAAGGGGCCCTGGTATCCTTCTTGACATCGGGCACCGGGCCCTCCCTCACGTGATGCACCACCCTCTGTGGGAACGGTATCTCTATGCCCTCCTTGGCGAAGCGGTAGAAGATCATCTCCTTCAGCTCGCTTGCCACCCTCCACTGGTCGTTGAAATCCTTCAACCACATGGTCATGGAGAAATCGAGAGAGGAGTCTCCGAAGGATGAGAAGCGGTAGAATGGTTGGTGATCCCCGTCCTCGAATGTATCGGGATGGCTCCGCGCAAGTTCCAGAAGTATCCTTCCGACCTTCTTGGGATCCGATCCGTATCCCACGCCCACATTTACCGTTGTCCTTCCCTTCGTATCAGGCAGGTTCAGGTTGGAGAACATATGGTCGGATATCTTGGAGTTGGGGATGGTCACCACCTGGTTCTTGATGGAGTGGAACATCCGGGTGGACCTCAGCCCGATATCCACAACCTGATACACATTGTCGTCCAGCTGGATCCAGTCGCCCTCCTTGAACGGCCGGTCTATCAGTATC
>JAUVCY010000078.1 GCA_030595585.1 Thermoplasmatota archaeon | reverse complement strand
CGCAAGAAAGGTCATTGATGTCGAGGAAGAGGAGGATTCCGATCCCACCCTTGTGGATGGATGTTCCGTTTGCGGCCGGACCCCTCAGAGGAGATGCACTTTCTGCCTGGAAGCGATCTGTAATTCACATACCGAAAAGATGACCATCTATGTTAGAGCAATGCCGTTCGGTGGATCTCTTGATTCCTGTCCGAGGTGCGCTAGGGAGCGGGAGGGTCGATCTCCAACAAGGGCAGAGGCGGATGAGGCAGGTATGTTCTTTTCCATCAAACCATATCACGAATGGCACCGAGTGAAGAAATGACCTGAAGGGTCAGGGAGTTTCACGTCGTGAGATCGGGATGTGTTGCGGATGTCCGAGTACTACCTTGATATAGAGACCACCGGATTGGACCCGAGAGCTGACAGCATCATCACCATTCAATATCAACGTCTGGGGATGAGGACGGGCAGGGTGAGCGAAACCCTTGAGATATTGAGGTCCTGGGAATCCTCGGAGAAGGAGATCCTGGAACAGTTCATGCCCATGTTCATAGGAACGGGGCCGTTCTCCTTTGTAGCCATCGGCTCCAATATTCCGTTCATATACTCATTCCTGATCCAGAGGTCACGGCATCATGATGTCGATGTTCCAGACCCGATATACGTATTCGGCAGCAAGCCCTATCTCGATATCAAGCCGTTCCTTGTGCTGATGAACGGGGGAAGTTTCAAGGGGGCAAGCCTGGATCGGTTCACGAACCTATCCTTTAAGGGAGATATGATCCCAAAACTCTACGAGGGAAAACAGTACGACCTGATAGTGGAATGCGTCCGTGAGGAGGCCAGGGAGTTCGTTTATCTCTACAAGCACCTGAAGGAGAGGGCCCCTGATCTCGTAATGGGGAAGAAAGAGGAGAAACAGTGGTTCTGAAAGTAGTTTTCCCCCCAACATGATGGAACATGATATATTCCAATTGGAAAAAGGAAAAGTCGGATCGGGGATACCTCTGGAGGGTATTATGTCAGTGATCGGCTGGAATGGAGTAGAACCCGATCCGTGATATAACATCCTCCTTGACCACTATAAATAATTGATGATACACTTTTTTCAGCTAACGTAGAAGCTTATTTATGTTGAGCCATTGGCTGCCCTTTTGAAAAAACAGTTGAAATAATGCATAGTTGTTTTTTCAAGGGTCCTGCAGATAAGATCATCTGCAGGCGCGTTTAATTCCAGAGGAATTAAACTGCGTCGAATCCGACCGTGCCCTACGATAGATAAATAAAATCAAGCGGGCACGGCCGGCTAATCAATTCGATCAGCCAATGTAGGAGCTTATTGTTGTTGAGCCATTGGCTGCTCTATGAAAAAACAGTTGAAATAATGCATAGTTGTTTTTTCAGAGTTCGAATCCTGCCGTGCCCTATGAAGAGATGATAATTAGTGGCGGGCACGGCCGGATTCGAACCGGCGACATACAGCTTAGGAGGCTGTCGCGTTGACCAAGCTAAACTACGTGCCCTTTCCATTCGCATTGATTGGGAACCCCTTCTCCCATATCAATATTGCGGAATCTGATCCCGGCCCTTACCACCCGAGACGCTGGAGCTCTCGGTCCTTCTTCGTCTTCTTCTTGAACTCTTTGTAATGGTCCTTGCATAAATGGGCCTTCCCCGACCTCTTTGATATCTCCAATCCCGAGTCAGCTACCTTCTTGGCGCTCACTGACCTCTCCGAGACGGCCGAGCATCCCTCGATCTCACAGGGCTTATCCTTGTCACCTTTCCTCTCCGCCATTGTACCCCTCAATAGTTGTATTCCTCTTCCCCAATCTGTTCCGACTTGATGGGTAGATCTTCCGGGAAGTGCTTGAGAATGATGATATCCCCTACGGCCTGGATCCATCTGAAAGGGATCATGATACTATCCCCATATTCAACGAGGGTCTCGTTGGTCTCTTCCATGAATATGTTGGAGGCCTCACCCTTTTCCGAGTCGATCTCGATATTTGTAACGTCACCAACTTTGACCCCCCAAGGGGTAAATAGCTCCAATCCGATCAGAGAAGAAGTTTCCTCAATCATTTTTATCACCCAGATATGTTCCGAACCAACATGATGTTATTTTAAGGTTTTTTAAAAAGAGGCCATTAATCATCCATATCTATCTTCTTTGCGATCTCAATATGCTCCTTATCGTCTATCATGAGTATGCCCTTGAGCAGTTTAATGATATTCTCCTCGTCCCTTGATATCCGGCCATCTCTGAGGGATTCCTTCAGTACCGAAGAGTAAATATTCTGATAAACTTCCCTCTCCTTATCTTTGGGGATGATCCCCTCCCCCTCCACGAGCCTTGCCTCCATGTTGACCTTCAGGACCTGGTCCTCTGCGATGCCCAGGATCCTGGCAAGCTCATCGAGCATATTCTGCTCATCATCGGTTATCTTTCCATCCATGAGGGCAATATCCAGTATGGATTTGTATATGAGCCATTTATTTATCGGTAGATCATCCTTTTTTATCTCCTGAAGCACTTCCAGCTGGAGGACATTGTGTTCCTCTTTTGTGATATTGAGCGCTGACCGCAGTTCCCCCAGCAGCTCTTCCTCGTCCTTGGTGAGGATGTTGTCCTCCCAGGCCTTCGACAGGGCTTTTCGGTATACCGAAGAGGGATCACCGACCTTGTTGGATACGGTCTTCTTTTCGATCTCCCTGTCTGTTTTTGAATATCTCACTTTCCGGTGTGGGTAGTAATATCTTCCATCTTCCAGTTCCATGAGGAGCTCCATAGGGGTTCTTCCAACCTGATAGGTGAAACACAGGTCGGAGAATGTAGTGCATTTTTCCGCACCGTTCAACTCCTTGATGATGACATCCTTCTTGGCGAGGGTCTCCCATATTCTGCGTGCAAGCCCCTTGCCATCAAATGTCAGGAAATAGACCTTTTTCCTCTGTTTCGCCCCCTTTACATGGGCCAATCTATCGTTCACAAGACCTTCAACAATTAGTTTATTCACCGCCCTGGGCACGTGTTTTCTCTCTATCCCAACGCCTATGGCGATCCCGGCCTGCGTAGCCCCATCAGGAGCTTCGAACTCATCTTCAAAGGGAATGAATTCCTGAAGATGCAAGATGACCCGTTCATCAACTGTAAGGGATATCTTTCGGGGCATTTTAACAACATAATAACAGGTATCAGGTATATATTATATTGTTATCCGAGACAGTTAGTATTGGAATGACAAGAGATCGACCGATCACGGATTCCTAGCCGAAGCTTCCATGATAAGGGCCTGTCTCCTTCCATCCGCCCTCAAGATCATGGCCTGTCTTTCCTTCTCGGCGGCAATGCGGTCCTCTATGGCGGCCTTGACAGGGCCCACGGGCTCTATCTCCTTGAATTCGGCCCTGATGATCTCCATCCCCAGCCTGGATCCCTCCCTGATCATCTCTGTTTTAAATTCCCTGTTGATCCCGATCTGGCCCCGGATCAGTTCCTCGAGTGTTCGGTTGATGGTTATCTTCCGTATGTGTGATTGAGCGATGTGGTTCAATGTGTTCTTGTATTTTTCAACGGTCAGGAGGCTCTTCTCGGGCTCTTTGAGGCGGAACTGGACGATCGCCTCCAGGATCGTGGGGGAGAGGTCCTTGGTCATTATTTCCATCCTGTTGACCTCAAGCGTCTGCATTCTTGTATCAACGCGGTAGACCCGTGAAATGTAAGGTATTACGATATGCACACCGGGTTTGAGGGTCCTCACATATCTGCCCAAACGCATGTACATTCCCAATTCATATTCCTGAATGATTATCAGCGAGCTGATGAGAGCCCATAGAAAAAGGGAGATCGAGAGGAATATCAGGGCTATGATCAAAATGATCTCAATCTGGTCCGTGATGGGTCCCTCCTGTTTCATGGTAATGTAATCCTGGGTATATCAATTGTTACCTTGAACCTGGCCCTTTGCGTGGTATTGAAATAGAAATCGCCCGGCCTTTGGACACGAAACACTTAAAAAGGAGCCTTTGTATTGCCGGAACGCTCGGACAGACCGGACCAGTTTGAGGAAGAGTGACCTCCCCAGACCTCCCTGGTCCGAAAAATGTGAACGTGGGATGGAAAATGACGGAGTATCTCGAAGAACTTGAGGAGAAGAGGAACCAACTCAATGTTGAGGCGGAGAACCACCGGAAGAAGAGGGATAGGCTCAACCAGGAAACCAAACAACATGCTGACCAGAGGGATGTGCTTAATGCAAAGGTGAAAAAGCTCCTTCAGGAAGCAAACAAATTCAAGGATAAAAGGGATACTCTTAACGGGAAAGTGAGAGAGGAGAAATCCCACAGAGATACGCTTACCCACGCGTACAACGATCTGAAATCCGAGCTGGATAAGCTCAAGAGGAACCGCATTTCTTCATCCGATGAGCAGTCACTCTACAGGGCGAAAAAGGAGCTCCAGGGAATGGAGTTCATGCAGATGACGACTCCCCTTGATGCGGGAAAAGAGAGAGGGCTGATAGAGAAGATGTCCCGTATCAAGAAGCAGATCGAGGAGAAGGAAAAGGAGATGGAGGGGAATGAGGACTTCAGGGAACTCCTCTCCCAGGTGCGTGATGCCAAGAGGGAGATGGATGATTCACATCACCAGGTTAACGAGTACGCGGACCTCGCCCAGAAAGAGCACGACCAGATGATCGACTGTTTCTCACAGTCGGACAAGATCCGCAAAGAGGCGGACAGCTGCCAGGAGAGGTTCGTCGCCTCCAAGGTGAAAGCTGATGAGGAGCATAATCAGCATATAGACCTGATCCACCTGGTTCACGATTACGATAAGATCCTGTTCGCCCTGAGGCAGAACAGGAGGGCGAAGGACAGGAAATCCAAGGCCCCCGGATCATCCGTCGCCCCCGCTGCTCAGACCGGTAAAATGGAAGCGGAGAGGATATACGAGAGGTTCAAGAAAGGCGATAAGATCTCCACAGAGGACCTTATGTTGCTGCAGAAACACGGGTTCCTATGATCTGATACAGCCTAACTTTAACGTACGAGTATAGATGAGTGTCAAAGTTAGGCTTCTCCCAACATTGACTCCCTTCACATCATATTCGATCTGTCAAAGTTGGGATGGAGTGATGAAAACAGACCATCAGGTCCATCTGAACTGCCCATACCTTAAGCAGTTCGTCCGATATGCTTACAACCTCATCCGAAAGGGAACTCACATCGGACCTCAGGTCACCATGGGCGAAACCGCCTATGAGAAAGATAACATCCACGTCCTCATCTCCACTGTGGACCTTGGGGAGATGCTTCAACAGGTCCACCCTGATACCTCCCTGGTCCAGCCCGATCACGACAGGTCTTCTGCCCTCATCCACGCTTGAATCCTTTATCTGGCCCAGGATGGTTGGAAGGTCCATATCTTCCTTGATGGTGATAAGGGGGTTTGCTTTGGAGGGAACGGCCCCTGCCCGGAACAGCTCCTCGAATAGGCCGCAGTATCGGTTGTAGTTCTTGGGAAATCTTGTTGAGGGGTCGATATTGATCAGCTCATCGTTCCTTGTATGGACGTAGAGTTTCAACAGCTCCTCACTGTTTATCATGGAATCCAGGCCAAGAAGGAGGAATTGATGGACAATATCCGGGCGTCCCCTTCTTTTTTTCTCCTGGGGGTCCTTGAACAGTGAATGATGAAGCGACGAGTCCAACAGGACCCTGGACGATTTTTTCCCTCTTTTCCTGGAATTTGTCACGACAGCGGGATGAGACCAGTATGTTTTCGGGACGATCTCAAGTTCCGAATCGACAAGGATCAGATGCAGTATGGGTCCCTTGATCATAATTTGCCTCCCAGTTTACCTTCTTCCGGTAATCATGATGTCAAGTACCTCGCCCAGGTCCGAGGCAACGTAGTTGGCCATTGGACCCCACTGCTCCTTGATCTCGTCAGATGCAATGAGGATGGTCTTCACGCCGGCGCTGTTCCCGGCCTGAATGTCATACAGGAAATCCCCCACGTATGCCATCTCATGTGGCTTTATGCCGAAGTGGCCCAGGACCAGATCGATCCCATCGGGTGACGGCTTTGGATCGGCATGTTCCCTGGACACGACCATATCCACCTCCAGGCCGATGATCTCCAGAGTTCTCCTTGCGGCATCCTCCGAGTTCCGTGTGATAATTACGATCTTGATGTCGTTCTCCCTGCAATATTCAATTAGAGGCATGGCACCTGGTGACATCTCGGCCAGTTCTGCTGCTTCCATCTCCCTCAGGGAGAGAATGGACTCAAGCCTCTTTGCCTCCATTTCAGGAAGGGAGCGGATGTATGACAGGGTATCTCCCTTCGAGATCCCCATCTCCTGCCTGATCGTCTTGAAATCCAGTTTCATCCTCACCAGGGTGCCGTCCAGGTCCAATCCGAGAATCTTCAGATGTTTCATCGAGATCACCAAGAGGTCCTATAGTCCCAGCCTGGGGCAGTCATCCTCCAGGGGACAGCTTCCACATGTGGGTTTCCTAGCCTTGCACGTCCTTCTACCGTGTTCTATTATAAGAAGGTGACCATGATATCTCATATCCCTGGGCAGGAGCCTGTTGAGGATGACCTGAGTCCCCTCTCTGGAGGCATTCTGTGGGACCGATCCCCACCGCTTGGCGATGCGATGTATGTGGGTGTCCACAGGAAATACCATCTTATCCAGTGAGAATATTAGAACGCATGCGGCGGTCTTTGAGCCGACTCCCTTCATCGAGGTCAGCTCCACCATGGCCGCATCATCGTCAAGGTCCGAGAGATAACCCAGGTCCAGGCCCCTATCGGACCTGATCAGTTCACCAAGGATCCTGTGGATGTTCCTGCTCTTTGTTCGTGCGAGGCCTCCAATACGTATGATCTCCTCTATCGCTTCTGGCCCGGCTTCCCAGGCATCCTCCCACCCGGGAAACCTCTCCTTCAAGGAGTGGTATGCCCTGAGGCTGTTCACGTCGGTTGTGTTCTGGGACAGGATGGTAAGTATCAATTCGTCAAGGGGGTCCTCCCTGTTCTGCCGGTTCGGCCTCCCGTAGGAGGCCTCAAGCCTTTCGATGAAGTCGATCAATATCTTTTTTTCACTGGACATATCCTTCGTTCTGCCCAAACATAACA
This sequence comes from Thermoplasmatota archaeon, assembly GCA_030595585.1. GTDB lineage: Archaea > Thermoplasmatota > Penumbrarchaeia > Penumbrarchaeales > Penumbrarchaeaceae > JAGLEG01. The sequence continues at coordinate 432 of JAUVCY010000078.1, read as the reverse complement.
CGGTTAAAAGGTTTTATCCCTTACCGATAGGTTGGCCGGAGGTCGGATACGTTCAATTGGGCTTCCTCACGCCCCCCCCACCGATGTACTTCGGGAGTGCCCGCAACATCCACGATCATCCCGACATCAAGTTCTGATATCATCTCTCCGGCACCGAACCAGATGCACCCCACGGAATCCACATCGTCCCCAAGTCTCAATTTCAGGTGCTTCCCATCCCCGACCGATCTCATCTCCTCAATTCTCACTTCGGACAGGCTGATGCAGACCGATGGGTTGTCCCTGCCGAACGGTGAGAGCCTCTCCAGCTCATCCAGATCATCTATCCTCAATTCGGCCAATGTCAGGTCGAGGTCGATATCCAGGTAGGATCTGAATTCCATAGTTGGATATCTATCCAGCATGAATTGGATGAGCCGGTCCCTGAGCTCA
>JAUVCY010000203.1 GCA_030595585.1 Thermoplasmatota archaeon | reverse complement strand
GATAATTGAATGGGCCGACGTCATCCTCGTGGGGCCGGGGGCGGGCACCAACGGATCGACCGTGGAGCTGATCAACGAGGTGCTCTCTCACTCGATCAAGCAGGTGAAGAGGTGCGTGATAGATGCAGATGGCCTGAATTCGCTTTCCCGGGGGTGGAAATGGAAAAAGAAGCTCTCAACCTTCGCGGGGCCGTTCCTGGTTACACCCCACAGGGGCGAACTGAAAAAGCTGCTTTCCTCCTCGGGCCTCTCCCACGGTGATGAGTTATTCAAAAAACCCTATCTGAAGCTGGGGAAAAGGGATGGCAAGGTCAGGAAAGACCTGGTCAAAGAGGCCTCCCGCCTCTCTCTTCTATCCGGCGTTGTGACGCTGTTAAAGGGCCCCGTGGACCTGATCGTGACCCCTGAGACCCACTCCCTTGGCGAGCACGTATCCTTCAAAGTCGATGGGAAGCAGGTCAGCCGCAGGTACAACACCACAGGGTCCGCGGCGATGACGGTCGGTGGGACGGGCGATGTCCTCGCAGGCATCTGCGCGGGGTTGATGGGGAGGGGAATGACCACATTCGATGCAGCATGTCTGGGTGCCTTTATCCTCGGCAGGGTGGGTGAGGAGGTTTTCAGGGAGAAGGGGTATTCGATGATGGCCTCGGACCTCCTGGACCACATCCATATCGGCAATTGAGAGAAAAATAGGTGAGGTGTAACACTCGATGATCGAACAAACTATCTTTCATCGGGTCCGTATCCACTTGATATAACCAGATAAGATATTATATTCCCCGGCCCAATAACGTTTTTCATCAGCCTGGGGGCTAGTTGTTATGAGAAAGGAATCTGTAGTTTCCACAATATTGGCGATATCATTTGTTCTGGGGGCACTTCTTGTATTCCCGTTGGATTCATCCGGTGCGGGGGTCGGGATGGACTTCGACCTGAAAGATGCCCACAATTCTTTCTGGGGTGAGGATGCTTTCGATTACTCGGGAAACGCGATTTCAAACAACGGTGATGTTAATGGAGATGGTTACGATGACATTGTTATCGGTGCATGGGGGGATGAGGATGGAGGCTTAACTGCAGGTCAGACATACCTGATCCTCGGAAAGGCATCAGGGTGGAGCGTGGATGCTGACCTCTCCAATGCGGATGCGTCATTCTGGGGTGAGGATGCGGGAGATTATTCCGGATTTGAGGTAGCAGGAGCCGGCGATGTCAATGGCGATGGTTACGATGACATTCTGATCGGAGCATATGGAGACGATGATGGTGGTTCAAATGCAGGTCAGACCTATCTGATATTGGGTAAGGCCAGCGGGTGGAGCATGGATTCTGACCTCTCCAATGCGGATGCGTCTTTCTGGGGTGAGGATGACGGTGATAATTCCGGATATTCGATCTCAGGCGCGGGCGATGTCAATGGCGATGGTTACGATGATATTCTCATCGGGGCATACTACGATGATGATGGTGGTTTAAATGCAGGTCAGACCTACCTGATATTGGGAAAGTCTTCAGGATGGAGTATGGATACGGACCTATCATCCTCTGATGCTTCTTTTTGGGGTGAGGATGCGGATGACTATTCAGGACATTCGGTATCAGGCGCGGGCGACGTCAATGGCGATGGTTTCGATGATATCCTGATAGGGGCATATGGTGACGAGGATGGCGGGGGTTTAGGATCCGGACAAACATACCTGATCTTCGGTAAGTCCACGGGATGGAGCATGGATACTGATCTATCATCAGCCGACGCCTCATTCTGGGGTGAGGATCTTAATGACTATTCCGGATGGAGGGTCTCGGGATCCGGTGATGTGAATGGTGATGGTTACTGCGACATCCTCATCGGCGCCTACGGGGACGACGACGCTGGAAGCGATGCCGGCCAGACCTACCTGATATTGGGCAGGGTGTCCCCCTGGAACATGGATACGACCCTTTCCGATGCAGACGCCTCCTTCTGGGGCGAGGATTCAAGCGATAGAGCAGGCGTTGCACTGTCATGCTCCGGTGATGTGAACGGCGATGGATTTGACGATATTTTGATAGGTGCAAGTAGGGATGAGGATGGCGGATCGAACTCTGGCCAGACATACCTTGTCCTGGGAAAAGCGTCAGGATGGAGCATGGATTTCAGCCTCAGGGATGCCGACGGATCTTTCTGGGGCGAGGACGCCTCCGATCTATCGGGGGCCTCGGTCTCGATAGGTGGTGATGTTAATGGCGACGGTTTCGATGATATATTGATCGGCGCAGGGGGGGATGATGACGGAGGCTCTTCTGCAGGCCAGACCTACCTGATATTCTACGAGACCCGTCCACCCGCCCCACATGAGGTCACATGCGAGCTCTCCGTTGACGGAGGCAGCCTGGCCCTGGAATGGAATGTGAGCGGTTACTGGATGGACCTGACAGGCTTCAACGTATACCGATCCACGGATGGAAAGGAGTATTCACTCTACGCTGAGGTGAACTCCACAACATCTTCATTTGAGGACGCCGATGTGATATTATATCGATATTACAGGTATTACGTAACATCGACAAGCCATCCCTCACTGGAATCGATTCGTTCAAGGGCCGTTGAGGTCATGAACGATATGGATTCGGACGGTGACAACATCGGCGATATGTATGACCGGGACATCCTCGGGCCACTCGCCGATCTTCAGGCGGATATCGACTACATGAACTCAACCCTGTTCCCGGTGATGAACGAGATCTGGAACATGGTGGATTACACCAACAGAACACTGTTCCCGACCTTGAACGATGTGTGGAACATTGTGAATTACATGAATGGAACCACGTTACAAATAATAAGAACAATCGTACAAAATATCGAGATGATGCTGTATGTCCACGATAACAACGTGGACCAAGACCATGATGAGATCATATTGCTTCTAGGCGAGAACAACAACCACCTCCGGTTCATGAACTCCTCCATTGACTACAAGCTGGATCTTCTGCTCTATCTCGTGGAGAAGAGCGAGGCGAACATCACCAGCCTGAACGGGACGGTCTCACTGAAACTGGATGAGATAATGGCCCTGGTGGCGGAGAACAACAACGATCTGGGTTACATGAACTCCACTCTGGAGATGATCGCCTCCATGGCATATGATCTCATAAGGGACATGGAGGGGGCCAACAACACGCTCCATCAGGAGTTGTCCCGGCTTGCGGCCGACCTATCTTCCCACGATCAGAGGCTCTCAGAGTTCAGGGATGCGCTCGAGGTCAACATCACCACGATCATCTCGCTGATGAACACGGAGTGGTCCAATATCACCGTGGTGGATAGCGCTATCCTGGAGGGGATCACGACGAACCTGACCTCGATACGAAACATCGTGGGGGAGAGCAACAACGATATCGCATTCCTGAACGGTTCGATCACGCTATCCCTCGAGGGGATAGCAGATGACCTTGGAACGGTGATCTCGGACCTTGATGGGGTGAACAATACCCTGCGGGACAGGCTTGACCTCCTCAGAACGGATCTCCTCTCCCATATCTCAGATTTTCAGGATTTCAACACATCCATCGAGGTAGATATCGCCACGCTGGTCCTCATGCTCTCCACGTTGGGCCAGGATGTGGAGGACCTGGATACACATCTTTCCACCGATCTCCAGGCCCTATCCTCTCTCATTTCCAGAATGGACCTCAACATCACCACGCTTGGCCTGTCGATGGCCGCCATCGGCAGCCAGATCGATACCACGATGCAGGAGATCATAGGCGATATCGCCGATCTGGACGTTTCACTGGGAGACAGGATCGATGATCTTGAGTGGAACCTGACCGCGGACCTGCTATCACTCAACCTCCTGGTTGAAAGCGCAAACCACTCCCTGCACCAGGAGATATCCAACCTCGAAGCAGATATCTCCACCATGAGGGCAGATGTTGTGGACGGGCTGGGCGACATCATCCTTCATCTGGAGGGGATGGAGGGCAATCTGACCGGAGAGATCGACCTGCTGGAGGTACTGACCGAGGAGATCGACTCGGCCTCCATTGCACTTCTATCGGAGAGGTTGGATACGATGGCCAGGGGCCTTGGCGAAAATGACACCGCATTGATGGAGCTCATCACGGACCTTGGATCGAGGTTGGACCTGCTGGACCTCACGGTATCGGAGAGGCTGGAGAACATCTCCACGATCATGGCCACCATGGAGGAGCTTGACGTTATGGCCCTGGAGATCTCGGAGATAGGGTCCGACCTGGAGACCCTGGGTGACCTCGAGGAGGCGCTGTCGGACGTAGGGAGCCAGCAGGAGGAGACCTCCTCGAGCGTGTCGGCCACCAAGCTCCTTCTCTGGTTCCTCCTGTTCCTGGTCATTATT
>JAUVCY010000221.1 GCA_030595585.1 Thermoplasmatota archaeon | reverse complement strand
ATGAGATAAACAATGCCTCGACCGGGATATTCCTAAAACCCTGTAGAACGGTCATCTTCAAAAATAACAGGATCACGAACTGCAGTGAATACGGGATGCATCTTGATGGGGGTCACGTTGTCTACTGGGCCAGCTTCAACGTTACCATCACCGAAAACGAGCTCGACAATTGCACCCAGGGATCCAAGCTCCGATCATTGGAAGATGTTGCCATCGAGGACAACCTTATCACCAATTGTGTAGATGGGATATTCTTCAGCAGCGTGAACAGATCCGTTGCGGTCCGGAACATGGTTACAGGATGTGATATCGGATTCAATATCGATACCTCATCCCGTTCCCAGGTATTTACCAAGAACGGTTTTGACAATATCCTGAACGTTATCGATCCGCATTCCAGTACGTGGTTCGAGGACGGATATGGCAATTACTGGGCTGGAGTGGAGGATTATCCCGATCTGAACGGAGACGGAATCGTGGATCATCGTTATGATATCGATGAGAACTCCCGTGATTACTATCCCCTGATCGTCCCATGGGGGCAACCCTTCAACCGTAAGATCGAGATGATCAAGACCTTGGACCAAGAGGTCCAGGTGGGCCTCTATCTCAATATATCCCTACAGGCAATCGATCCCGATGGTGATCTCCCCTTCTTTGAGCTCGCGTATCCTGAGGATTTGAATTTCGAGTTCGATAATTTCACCGGTGAGATCTCCCTGCTCCCTGAAATGGATGACCTGGGACGTCATCGATTTGATGTTTCCGTCTCGGATCAAAATGGCACCTTTGACGGTGGTTCCTTTTTCATAGATATCGTTCACCGCAACCTTCCCCCAAGTATATTGAACACGGAGGATATCGAGATCCTGGCAGGGGAGGAGGGACATTATTTCCTAAATACCTATGATCCGAACGGGGACCACGTAACGGTCTCATTACTCCAAACCGATGCAACCTTTCTCGTAAAGGTGAGATATGATAATTATCTGGATGTGGAGCCTGGAATTAATGACGCTGGGGTCTACTCGATCGAACTTCATCTGGACGATAATAACGGAACCCAATCCAATGTTACGCTCCGGATCGAAGTAATACCGATCAACGTCGAACCTCAGGTCGTGCAACCCGATGACCAGGAGGTCTTTGCTGAAGAGGAGTTTTCATACCAGCTTGAATTCTATGAACCAAATGATGATCCGATCTCGCTTAAGTTGAACTACTCTGGAAGCGGACCTGCAAATATTGATGAAAGGGGAATGATAACGATAACCCCTGGTTTGGTTGATGTCGGAGAACAGGTCCTTCACATCTTCATTTCAGACGGAAACGGCTCCGAGGTCATGGTCCAAATGTGCCTTACGGTGATCCTCAATAATTTTGCTCCTGTCGCACCCCTCTCGTTTGAACTGACCATCGAGTCCGGGGGAAAATTGATGATCGAAATTCCCTATATTGATCCCGATGGAGATCGGATCGAAGTGGAAGAGATCGGCTTCCCCCATTGGGCGAAACTTGATATCGAGTTGAAAAGGCTCACGATGGAACCAGAGATGGATTCGGTGGGATCATACCGGTTTTCGATCAATGTCACTGATATCTACGGGTGGTATGCCGTCACGAACCTCATGGTGCATGTCTCAATAGGGGCGATTCCAGAAACGGCGATCCCATCCGAGATCACCGTTCATGAACGGGAAAGGGTTGAAATTGACCTTTTACCTGAATTATCTGGAAACAGAACCGCTTATATTGAAATCAACAAGGTGCCTGATTTCTGTAGATCTGATAACGATCTTCTGTATATCGAACCCAACGACGGGGATCATGGTCACTATTTCCTTGAATACACCATTGGAGCTGTCAATGGCATATCAGTGGATAGATTGATCAGCCTGGCCGTGGGGATGAACCTCTCGACGCTGAGCGTGGAGATGAAAGGAGTTCCTGAGGACCTTCTCCTGACCGAAGGGGACACCCTGGAGCTGAGATTGGAGATATCGGGCTATTCAGGGCCCCTCACGATCGTGTGGGAGATCTCGCTGAAAGGCTACGTTGTGGCGGTGGGATCCGGGCCCGATCTGACCAGAACATTCAACGAGAGCGGTACGTACACTATCGTCCCATATATCAAAAATGGGCCAGCACTGGCGGATGGGATCACCATAACCGTACAGGAGCGAGGGGAGGAGGAAAGTGGTCCACCTTTAGCCCTTATTATGCTTGTATTCCTGTTTTTATCCGCCCTTGTTGCGGGCCTCGTTATAATTATCGTCCGCAGGAGGAAAGAGGAGGTGGATGCTCCCGTGGAAATGCCGATACCTTTCAGAGCCGCTCCTGCCATCGCACCCGCCGAGCAACGATCGGAGATGAACAACAAGGGGGAGGATCTCCTTGAAGGAGACGAACTCCCCTCTTTACCACCTGTAAAAGTGGAGGATGGCAATAAATAATATCTACCACTAGATGGATTGTACATCATGAACCACCTCACCATGGGGGAGATCAAATTCCTCAATAGGTACCTGAAAGGGGACTCCAGGAACGGTGACATCACCTCCTCGATACTGGGGGAGCGGAGGGGGAAATTCGTGATCACCGTGGAGGAGCCATGTGTGATCTCAGGGATCGAACCTGTATCTCACCTCTTCCAGTCGGTGGGCGCCAGCGTGCTCTTACCCGACGGGATCAGATCGGGGTCCAACGTGGAAAAAGGCGGGACGGTCATGACGCTCGAAGGGCTCTCAAGGGAGATCCTTCGAGCAGAGAGGACCGCGCTGAACATCCTCTCCAGGATGTCCGGGATAGCCACGCTCTCGCGGAAGGCACAGGATATCGTTGAAAAAACATCCCCGGGGACCCGCGTGGCGGGAACAAGAAAGACCACCCCCGGGTTCACCCTATTCGAGAAGAGGGCACTCATCGATGGGGGGGCGCTCCCACACCGTCTGAACCTCACCCAGATGTCCATGCTCAAGGACAATCACATCGCCGCACTGGGAGGGGGACCGGAGGGGATAAAAAAAGGGGTGACCGAGCTCAGGAGACTATACGGGCCCTACAACATCATCGAGGTTGAGGTCGAGGACCTGGAGCAGGGAGGGATGGCCCTGGAGGAAGGGGCGGACATCATAATGCTGGACAATATGACCCCGAAGAGGTGCGGGGAGGTGGCGGCCTACATCAGGGACAGGTCCCGTGAGCTGTCAAGGACCGTAACGCTGGAGGCGTCAGGTGGGATCACCATGGAGGACCTCGTGGAGTACGCACCACACGTTGACGTGATCTCCCTGGGTTTCCTTACCTACGGCGCCAGGCCCGTGGGGTTCAGGATGGAGATGGAATGATACACCATACTTCAGGGCGGGAAAAAGCCTTTTAACCAAATCGTGTTTCGGACATATATCGTTTAGAACAACGGGAGTGAAATGAGATGGAAACCTTCTTGCCCCAGGAGATAGAGAGGAAATGGCAGGCGGTATGGGATAAGAAGGATACCTTCAAACCCCGGGGCCCATCCGATAAAGAGGGAAAGAAGTTCTTCCTTATATTCGCCTATCCCGGGGTCTCGGGCTATCTTCACGTGGGCCACATGAGAGGGTTCACCTACGCGGATGTCATCACCCGTTTCAAGAGGGCCACCGGCCACGATGTCCTGTTCCCCGTGGGCTTCCACGCAACCGGGATACCCGCCATCGCCCTGGCGAAGAAGATAGAACGACGGGATCAAAAGACCATCGACTACCTCATCAACAACGGCTGTCCAGAAGGCGTTGTCCACACCCTGAAGGACGTGGATAAGCTGATAGATTTCTTCTCACACGTTTACGTCGAGGATTACTGGAAGAGGTTCGGGTTCGGCATGGACTACAGCAGGTGCATGTCCACGATATCGGATGGGTACAATCGGTTCATCACCTGGCAGTTCCACAAGCTCCACCAGAGGGACCTGCTGATCACCAAACCCCACCACGCCCCGTTCTGCCCCAACTGCGGCCCCGTGGCGGTCGACTCGTCCATGACCGACATAGCCCAGGGCGGGGGCGCCGAAACACAGGAGTTCACGGCCCTGAAGT
>JAUVCY010000156.1 GCA_030595585.1 Thermoplasmatota archaeon | reverse complement strand
GCGGTTCTGGCGCCTATTATCTCCACTGCCTGGACCTGGGTTCGGGCCGATCCCTTCCATCTTCCCGGACAGGGGATCTTGCTGAGAACCTGCCGGTGGGCCTCTCCTGTGTGGGTGGTTCTTCCTCACGAGGCTTTCGGTGACGGTGGGACCTGGGAGGCCTCTCCTCTGGAGCCTTCGGCTTATCCTCCTCCGAGCCGATACGTTCTGAGCGAATACTTTTGCGAAGATAAGACGAATCCCCTGATTCGTTGGCACGGCGAGGGTAAGACGAATCTACTGATTCGTTGTCATCCTCTTTGACAAAGCCCGCCCTGGCGCAGAACCAGTGGTGGGTCAGCGGGATGATCGATACGGTGAAGTTGAAGTAGAGGTCGAGGTGATGGTACCAGTGTTTCTCACCGAAGAAGCCCATGTCGGATGGGAGATCGGTACCCAGCAGCTTGTTCGGTAGTAACTCCGGCTGTGCGATGATGAGATGGAAGGCGAAGTAGGAGAGCACCACCAGTGGGATCAGGTACATGACCCTCTTTACAACCCTGTTGAACGGGTCTTCGATGTCGTTGAAATTGTTGGAATAGACTCCCATCAATATCACCGGTGTAAGCGGGAACGTGCCCATGTACAGCACGTGGTGCCATTTATCAGCGGGGCTGATATCGCCCCATGGGGCGATGTATTCGGTGAGGCCGTAGCAGAAATAGGCGATGGCAGCCCCTATGGCAGCTGCCAGGAAGAGGACGACGAGCCCGAAAAGGAGGTCGTTCTCGATGTTGAGCTTCTTCTGGAACACGGGCATGTAGTCCTTGAACACAAGCGGTATCATCAGCGACATGATGATGATCCACTGGCTGACGGCCAGTATTCGGTCCTGATGCAGTACGTCCCAGTTCTCCAATGAAGCGGCCTTCACCGGACCTGCCTCCATGAAGAAGACCAGGCCCCATACGACCCAGATGACAAGGTACCAGAAGAACGCCTTCAAGGTGTCGTTCTTCATCCATGCCGACAGCTTTCCCTTGAACATGAAATCATCGAATCCGTATATGAAGAAACCGAACACGATGAAAGTGAAATGGCCTGACATCATGATCGGGCCCTGGTAGAGAAGATGGTCGGGGAACGCCTCCGTTCCAGGTATGTTGAACACGTAGAGCATGATGAACTGGTTGACGAAGAAGATCACCACCGCCCCGAAAACGGAGAAGAGCTGGCGGAACATGCCGCTAAAGGCGGGTTTTGGCTCCCTCCTGAAGTAGTGGCTCTGGCAGATGGAGAGCAGGACGTAATATCCCAGCATCGGGGAGTAGTAGTTGAAGAAATTCTCCACGCCGGCCATCTGGTACCAGAACAGGAGTATCGCCATCCCAGCCCCCAATCCAAGGGCCAGAGCGTACATCCATGTTCGATTTCCCCACTTCAGAACGTAACCCATAAACATCACCCGAAGGTCCCTGCGGTCGAGGGGTCCCTACTGGGGCCCATTCGATCATATCCACACGGCTATGGGTGGGGAATCGAAAGGATATAATTATACGTTTTCATGACGGCGGAGAGGCCATGTGACGGCCCAACAAAGGTTATCTATCAATTCGGCGATAATCCCACGGAATTCCGCCCAGGGTGAAATTGGCACAGGATGCCCCGCCTGGACGGACGATATGAATATGGAGGGTAATGATGTTCCAGGAGAAAGAGCAGTTCCTAAGCAGGGAAGAGATAGAGCAGGTACAGCTGGAGAAGCTGAAGAAACAGATCAAACACGCGTACGATAACGTTCCAATGTACAAGAGGAAGTTCGATGATATCGGCCTGAGCCCGGAGGATATCAAGACGCTCAAGGACGTGGCAAGGGTCCCCTTCACCGTCAAGAACGACCTGAGGGACCACTATCCCTACGGGATACTTGCCGTCCCACTGGACCAGGTCAACAGGATACACGCCTCCTCCGGCACCACTGGTGTGCCCACCGTTGTATCATACACGGAGCAGGACCTGAACACCTGGTCGGACCTCATGGCGAGATGTTACTCCTGCGCCGGCGCGGATGATACGGATATCATCCAGAACGCCTACGGCTACGGCCTCTTCACCGGCGGCCTGGGATTCCATATGGGTGCGGAGAGATTGAGGGCCATGGTGATCCCCACCGCGACAGGGAACACCAAGAGGCAGATCAGGATGATGAAGGATATGGAGACCACGGTCCTCTGCTGCACTCCGTCCTATGCACTCTACCTCATCGAGGCGCTGAAGGAGGAAGGGGTGGACCCGAAGGAGCTGTGCATCAAGATAGGGATGTTCGGGGCGGAACCCTGGTCCGACGAGACCAGAAAACATATCGAGAAGAGCCTGCACATCAAGGCCCAGGACCTGTACGGGATGTCGGAGCTGTACGGCCCTGGAGTGGCCGTCGAATGTCCGGAGCAGGATGGGCTCCACATCTGGACGGATGAGTTCCTGGTGGAGACCATAGACCCGGATACCGGAGATGTCCTTCCCGAGGGGGAGAAGGGAGAGATCGTGTTCACGATGCTCACCAGGCAGGCGATGCCCCTGCTGAGATACAGGACCAGGGACCTTGCGGTGATCAACTGGGAGAAGTGCAAATGCGGAAGGTCACATCCAAGGATCATGAGGATCAAGGGGAGGACCGACGACATGCTCATCGTGGGCGGGGTCAACGTATTCCCATCCCAGATCGAGGACATACTGGTGGGCATAGAGGAGCTGGGCGAGCAGTTCCAGATAATCCTGGAGACTGCCAAACTGGACCACCTCTACGTTCAGGTTGAAGTATCACCCCAGTTCTGGGGCAAGGTGGACCTGAAGGAGCTTTCGACCAAGGTGGGAAAGAGCCTGCAGGAGTCCCTGACGCTCCGGGCCCGTGTCGAGCTTCTCGAGCCCGGCACGATACCCAGGACACAGGGTAAGGCAAAGAAGGTCATCGACAAGAGGAAGACCATTTGAACCTGGTATCATGGACCCATAAGGCATGGGGCGTTGCCCCATGCCGTTCCCTTGATAAGCGTTCCCTTGATAAGGTGAGATTAAAGGGGATAATAATTTAAGTATGGAATGCCAGAAGGGTATGGCAGGTTTTACCTGGAGGAACGTCCTTGATAGGCCTTGGGAAGCTGTTGAAGATATCGCTGGTGACCATCGTTCTCCTCTCGGGTGGATCGATTTTTGGGTCGGGCTCGGGGGAGGGCCCCGACGCGGGTGGCCGTATCCACATCTCATTGGAACTTGAGTTCGATCCCACCACTTTGGGATTTCTTATAGTGGATGGATATCACGCTGTCACCGCAGACGGCTGCTCCATGCCCATGTCGCCGGGTGAGGCCGCACTTCCAGTTCGAAGTATCGAGATACTTGTACCTCATGATGCTGAAAACATGGAGATCAGCATACCGGAGATGGAGATCGAGATGATCCCGTTCGAGGGAAGGATAATGGGCATTCCATCTCCGTACCCCGTATCCCAGGCCGGTGAAACGGTGCAGCATCCGGCACAGAGCGCTCCCGGGTCGGCCCTGGAGTTCGTCGACGATGGATACACCAGGGGCTATCGGACCCTCACATACACGTTCAATCCCGTGTTGCCCGTGGATGGGGCTTTGGCGGTCGTCACCAGGATGGAGATCCTCCTGTCCTTGACGGGCACGGAGGAGGGGGAAGAAGGGGGCCGGGAGATCTCCTCCTTTGACACCATGGTGTCCAGGTCCATCGAGAACCCGCAGGACATGAGCAGGTTCTCCAGGTCCAAGTTCGACCCCACCGGGATCCTGAAGGATGAGGACATACAGTACGTGATCGTGACCGATACGGCATATGTGGGTGAAGCGTTCCAGGTGCTGGAGGAGTGGAAGACGAGGAAGGGCGTACCCAGCAGGACCGTGGAGATATCCTTCATCATGGCGAACTACAACGGAACGGACAGGGCGGAGAAGTTGAGGAATTTCATAAGGGATGCCGTTGCCAGCTGGGACACGGAATACGTGCTGCTGGGAGGAGATGTCGCATTGGTCCCGTACAGGGCCTGTTACGGCTACGTATACTCCGGAAGCGGTCCCTGGGAGGAGAAATATATAACCACAGACCTCTACTTTTCGGACCTGGACGGAACGTACAACGCTGACGGTGATGCCATCTGGGGGGAGGTCGCGGACAACGTTGACCTGCATCCGGACGTATTCGTGGGGAGGGCCCCTGTCCAGACGGAAGGCCAGGCGGACGCTTTCGTATCAAAGGTGCTCGGCTACGAGATAGAGCCGGGAGAGGGGTATCTGCTCAACGTGACCATGGCCGGAGAGTACCTTGATTCAAGCAGTAACTCATCGATCGGGAACGACAGGATCGCCAAGGATCTTATCCCGGGCTCATACAATATCACATCCCTGTACGATAACGACTACAGACAGGCCGGGACCCTCTCCAAGAGCTCTTTCATCGACTCGCTCAACCTGGGCGCGGGCCTGACATTCCACTCCGGCCACAGCAACGCTAACTCGATGGGCATGGGGTCGCCCACGGGAGGTTCCTACATCCTGTACAACGGCGACGTGTACAAATATGACACGAATGCTGGAACAGGGGTCCTCTCCTCGATAGGATGCATCACAACGAGGTTCGAGTCCAACGACTGCATCGCGGAGAAGCACGTGCTGGAGCCGGACGGGGGCGCGATCGCATACATTGGAAACAGCAGGTACGGCTGGTATGCCCCCGGTATGCCTGGTTACGGGGCGTCCGCACAGTTCCAGTACATCATCGCCCAGGAGCTGTTCAAGAAGGACCTCCAGAGGGTGGGAGACCAGTTCGCATCCGGGAAGAACCAGTTCGTGGGGTATTCGTCCAACGATGGTGCAGCCAGATGGATACAGTATACTCTCAACCTGCTTGGAGACCCCGAGATGGCGGTGAGGACCGTCGAACCAGGAGAGCTCAATGTGTCCTTCGTCCCCTTGACAGGGTCGTCCGACGTGGATATAAACATCTCCGTTCGCAACATGTCCGGGACCCCCGTGGAAGGGGCGCTCGTCTGCCTCCAGCAGGAGGGATATTACGAGTACGGCCTTACAGGCCCCGGGGGAGATATCAATTTCCTCTTCTCCACCAACACCACCGATAAGGTAAACATCACCGTTACAGCCGGGGGGTATCTCCCCTTCCTTTCGAACCTGACGGTCGACCCCATCCTGCCTGATATATGGCTAATGGAGGCCCCATGGGCGACAACGGGCGACCTGCTCCCTGTAACATATTCAGCATCTGATGATAAGGGCGTTGGATCGGTCCGTGTGGAATACAGACAGAATGGGCCAGGCGGGAACGTA
>JAUVCY010000335.1 GCA_030595585.1 Thermoplasmatota archaeon | reverse complement strand
CCACTTACTTTCTCCCCAATAACCACCCCGACGACGAGGTCAGGCTTGACCAGCTCCTGACGGCTGTAAAACTGGTCTACTCCTCGGTGTTCTCCAGAAAGGCCAAGGCCTACTTCAGGACGCTGGTCCAGCTTCCCGAGGAGGAGAAGATGGCAATAGTCATTCAAAAGCTCGTGGGGAACCAGCACGGTAGCCGTTTCTACCCGATGATCTCCGGCCTGGCCCAATCGCATAATTTCTACCCCGTTCCCCCCCTCAAGAGGGAGGATGGTGTCGCCAACGTTGCGCTGGGTCTGGGCAAGATCGTCGTTGAGGGGGAACAGGTCATGAACTTCTCCCCGGAGCATCCGGAGACTATCCCCGGTTTCAATACGCCCGGTGAGATAATGGCCAACTCCCAGAAACATTTCTACGCCCTGAACATGGACAGGACGGAGTTCGACCTCTCCAGAGGAGAGGAGGAGACGCTGCTGACCCTGAACATCGAGGAGGCCGAGGAGAGCGGCGCCCTCGACTACCTGGCAAGCACGTTCGACGCCAATGACAACAGGATGAGGGACGGGACCACGGCCAATGGCCCCAGGGCCATCACATTCGCCGGGGTCCTCAAGTACGATATGATCCCGCTTGCCCGGATCTTGAAGACCCTGCTCTCCATAGGCAGAAAAGGGATGGGGCGCCCTGTGGAGCTCGAGTTCGGAACGAGGATGGGGGAGGACGGCGTCCCGGAGTTCCACGCCCTCCAGATACGGCCTTTCATCACCATGAAGGAGAAGGTGGAGCTGACCATTGACGACGATGAGAAGGTGGCCGCTGTGATACGGTCGGATAAGGTGATGGGGAACGGGAGGGTGGATGATATCAGGGATATCATCTTCGTTCCTCCGGATACGTTCGACTCCTCAATGACCAGGGAGATCGCAGACGAGATAGGAAAGCTCAACGGGGAGATGGAGGGGAGGCCGTACCTGCTCATCGGCCCGGGCAGATGGGGGACCAGGGACCGATGGCTGGGGATACCGGCCGATTGGGACCAGATCTCCAACGCCAGGGTGATCGTGGAATACTCCACCGAGGATTTCAGGGTCGACCCGTCCCACGGCACCCATTTCTTCCACAACCTCACCTCCAGGGGGATCCCCTATTTCACGCTCACATATGGATCAAAAGAGGCACATCTGGACTGGAGCTGGTTCAAGGGTCTCAAGGCCGATCACAGGTCGAAGATGGTGGGTCACGTTCGGCTTGAGAGTCCGATAACGGTCAAGGTCGATGGAAGGACCGGCACAGGGATCGTTCTGAAAGAGTGAAGCGCTAACGCTTCCTGAACGTCAATAAAAAAAATACCCCGACCCGAAGGCCGGGGTCACCTATACTTGGAGCTGCCTACCAGTGGCCCTGGTCGAGCATGGCATCCGCGACCTTCACGAAGCCGGCTATGTTGGCGCCTACCACGTAGTTGCCCTTGAAGCCGTACTTCTCTGCGGCTGCGTACGCGTTCTTGTGGATGTTGACCATGATCTCATGGAGCTGCCTGTCAACCTCCTCGGCTGTCCAGGATAGGCCGATGTGGTTCTGGCACATCTCAAGGCCTGATGTGGCCACACCGCCAGCGTTGGCGGCCTTGCCGGGCCCGAAGAGCGTCTTGTTCTCCACAAAGAGGTCCACGGCGTCTGGAGTGGAGGGCATGTTGGCGCCCTCTGACACTGCAATACAGCCGTTGTTAAGAAGGACCTTTGCCTCATCGCCGTTGAGCTCGTTCTGGGTAGCACAGGGAAGTGCCACATCGCAGGCGATCTTCCAGGGCCTCTCTCCAGCATAGTACTGGACGCCGAACTTATCAGCATACTCGTTGATCCTGCCCCTTCTGACGTTCTTGAGGTCCATTATGAAGTCCCACTTCTCACCGGTGATGCCGGATGGGTCGTGGATGAAACCGCCGGAGTCGGAAAGGGTTACCACCTTTCCTCCAAGCTCGTTTACCTTCTGGGCCGCGTACTGTGCTACGTTTCCGGACCCGGAGATCGCAACCGTCTTGCCGGTAAAGGTCTCGTTCCTGGTCTTGAGCATCTCCTCGGCGAAGTACACAGCGCCGTATCCGGTGGCCTCTGGCCTGATGAGGGATCCGCCCCAGTTGAGCCCCTTTCCGGTGAGGACGGACTCGAACCTGTTGGTGATCTTCTTGTACTGTCCGTACATGAACCCGATCTCCCTTCCGCCAACGCCGATATCACCGGCGGGGACGTCCGTGTTGGGTCCGATGTGCCTGTAGAGCTCGGACATGAAGCTCTGGCAGAAGCGCATTACCTCGTTGTCGGACTTGCCCTTGGGGTCGAAGTCCGAGCCGCCCTTTCCGCCGCCCATCGGCAGGCCGGTGAGGGCGTTCTTGAAGATCTGCTCGAAACCCAGGAACTTGATGATACCGATGTAAACTGACGGGTGGAACCTGAGTCCTCCCTTGTAGGGTCCAATGGCCGAGTTGAACTCGATACGGAAACCCCTGTTCACGTTTATATCGCCGCTATCATCCATCCAGGGGACCCTGAACATGATCTGACGCTCGGGCT
>JAUVCY010000063.1 GCA_030595585.1 Thermoplasmatota archaeon | reverse complement strand
ACAAGGCAGTTTGATGACGTTCGCCTCCGGCCTCTTCACCAGATCGCCCAGCTCCGCCAGGTCGTCCGATATCTTCTGCTGGTCCGTCATCCTCTCGGGGAACCTGGCGATGATCCTCCCTGCCAGGGAGATGTCCCTGGTCTCAACTGCCACACCGGCCGCGTCGGCATATGATCTTATGATCGGCAGCAGCGAGTGTGTCGCAAGTGCAGGCGCCTCATCCACTTTGGTATAGATGATCCTCGATATTCCAACTCCTTCATCTTTCTCCATCTTTACAACTCCTGTCCGTGTGAAAATATCTACTCCCTATCCTTGTCAACGTATACCGCATCATCATAATATTTCGGAACGACATCTCTCACAACATCGATGATGGTGCCGTCCCTGTACTCTATCAGGGCAACGATCTTGTTCCCCCAGTTGGGCTCCACCTTCGAGCCCGTAATATCCGTTGCCATCCTGTTCAGCTCCTCTATCGTGCAGATCCTCATCTCCTTGGGGACCTTGGCGTGCTTGAGGGCCTCCAGCAGGTCCATTCTTCTTGGATTGATGGCTATACCGCGTTCCGTGACCACCACGTCCACGGTCTCGCCAGGGGTCACCACGGTGGTACACCTCTTCACGACCACGGGGAACCTGCCGCGAAAGAGCGGCACCGTGAGGATCGTCAAACTGGCACCCGCAGCGGTGTCGGAATGGCCTCCAACGGGCTCGGCTATGATACCGGTGGACATTGTTGCGGTATTCGCGTTGAAATCCAGGTCCACCTCCGTGGCACCCAGTACGACAACGTCCAGTTTGTTGACCGTACACCCTTTCCCGTGTATGTTCGCATAGGCTCCGATGGGCAGGTCCACGTGGTTGGGGTTGTTCTTCATGTTCTCTATGGCGACCATATCGAACGCCTGGCCGGTGATCAGCTTCTTCACGGTGCCGTCCTTCAACATGTCCACAAGGAATTTTGTCGTGCCGCCCTGGGCCCAACCTGCCGTTATCCCCTTCTTCTTCATCAGTTTGTGAAGGTACTCGTTGAATGCCAGGGATATTCCACCGGCCCCGGCCTGGAAGTTCATTCCATCAATAACGTAGCCCAGCAGATCCGCGATCTTCACCGCATCCTTTGCGATCTTCAGCCTGGTGGGGGAATTGGTCACCCTGAGCTCTCCGGAAGCTATCTTTGATGGGTCGCCTATCTTATCGACGACCACTACGTAATCAACCTTCTCCTGGCTGATGGACATGGGAAAGTTTGGATATTCCACCAGGTTGTCGGTGATCGCGATCACGTGGTCGGCGAAGTTCACGTCCACATAGGCGAAGTTGATCGTGCCGCATGCGGAGGGGCCGTTGATGGCATTCAGGTTTCCCAGCTCATCGGCGGAAGGCGCGCCCACGAAGGCCACATCTATCTTGATGTCCCCGGCCTCCACGGCCCTGACCCTGCCCCCATGGGACCTTATCTTCATGGGTTTATCCAGATACTTGCCCGAGCTCACAAGCCTGCCGAACTCTCCCCGGGCGGACCCACCCTCGATGTGAGCGATGGTGCCGTCCTTGATGCACTGGATGATCATATCCTCCTGACATTGAAAGGTGGACGAGGGTGCAAGGGTCAGGTTCCTGATCCCCATCTTCTGGATCTCCTGAAGGACCATGTTCATCACCATATCGCCGTTGCGGAAATGGTGGTGGAAGGATATCGTCATGCCATCCTTCAACCCAACCCTTTCCATCGCAGCGCCCAGGGTCGCTATGACCTCGCTTGTCTGATCTGCGATATACCCCAGCCTGGGGCCGTGCTTCCTGTCGTTCCTTGGAACGGCACTGAACGGTCCGCAGTAGGGTGTGAGCTCCTCTCCGTTGATGGACCTTGGAACCATTCTTCCGATCTGGTTCTTCACCCACTCCACCTCATTGGAATCCACCATTTACACATCCTCCTCGACATCGGGGATGGATAGTTCAGCCGCCCTGGCCCTGGCCAGTATTCTCTCCGCCTTCAGGGCGATGGGCCTGTCCACCATCTTCTTCCCAAGTGCGATGACGCCGGACCCCTTCTTGCGGGCCTTCTCAATGGCGTTGGTGACCCTCACCGCGTATCTGATCTCCTCCTGGGTGGGATTGAACACCTCGTGGATCACCTCTATCTGAAGGGGATGGATGCAGGCCTTACCGTCGAACCCCATCTTCTTTATCATGGTGGTCTCCCTGCGGAGGCCCTCCTCGTCCTCGAAGTCGGAGTAGACAGTGTCGATCGCCTGGATCCCGGCGGCCCTGGCGGCCAGGAGTATAAGGGAGCGTGCCGTGTTGATGGCAAGCCCATCTGCACTTCTCTCCCCTCCCAGGTCGGCGGTCAGGTCCTCGCCCCCGATGGTGATACCCTCCAGCCGTTTTGACGCCCTGGCGATCTCGGGGGCGTTGATGATGCCCATAGCCGTCTCCATGGTGGCGAAAAGCTTGATACGACCCCTCTCCAACCCTTTCCGCTCCTCCATCCTGCTGACCATTTCGTCCACCTGGATCACGTCCTCGACGCTCTCCACCTTGGGGATGTAAATGCCAGACAGTTTCTCGCAGACCACCTGTTCGATGTCCCATTTTCCCCATGGGGTGGAGAGGGGGTTTATCCTCACCGTCACCTCCGTGCACGGCCCGAAATCGATCACCTTCAGCGCCTCGGATACCAGCATCCTGGCATCCACCTTGAACTCGGGTCCCACGCTGTCCTCCAGGTCCAGCGAGATCACGTCCGAACAGTAGAGCCCCGCAGGGGGGATCATCTTGGGATTGTTTCCGGGGACGTAGAGCCTCGATCTCCTCAGCTTCATTCGAAAGCACCCCCCTTGATCGCCGCCGCCTTGATCCTGGCTATGATGGTGAAGTTCAGGGGGCTCCTGCCCTTGCTCCATACACGGACGTCCTCGATCCCCATACCCTTGAGGGTATCCTCGATCACCTTGAACACCTCATCCCGGAACGCATCCCTGGCCTTGCCCTCTATCTCCATAACGATCCCGGTGCCCGGCTCCGCCGGAAAGAGCTTGACAACGCAGTCCTCCCTCTCCTCGGTGCCTGCCACGCCCTCCCGCTTTATCGTGTGAACTACCATGTTTACCACCTCCAGGTCAGGAAATGCTCTTTCTGGTGTAATTGAGGGTCCCGCCCTCCCTGATCACATCGATCTCCCTGGGGGAAAGGTCGTGTACCAGAGGTATTGAAATACCCTTGTTCCTCACCTCGAGGGTCATCTCGCCCGAGAGGTCAGACAGGTCCAGGAGGAGGTCGTCCCCCTGATCCAACCTGTCGAAATCGGCCAGGTCCTTGAAGGTGAGGGGCATGATCCCGAAATTGATCAGGTTCGCCCTGTGGATCCTGGCGAACGACTTCACTACTACGCTCTTTACTCCAAGGAACTTGGGGGCGAGCGCCGCATGCTCCCTGGACGACCCCTGGCCGTAGTTATCGCCTCCTATGATGAAGCCGCCTCCCTTCTCCTTCGCCCTTCCCGGGAAATCCTCGTCCACCTGCGAGAAGACGTACTCGGATATCGCGGGTATATTCGAGCGAAGGGGGAGGATCTTGGCGCCGGCGGGCATTATGTGATCCGTGGTGATGTTATCCCCCACTTTTATCAGGACCTCGCCCTCCTGGGACGCTGGAAGTTTTGGGAAATCGGGTAGAGGCTTGATGTTCGGGCCCCTGACTATCTCCACTTTAAGCGCCTCCTCCTCCGGAAGCGGGTAGATGAACAGGTTGTTGTCGACGAGGTAGCTGGTGGGCTCCTCTATCTTTCGGTATTCTCCGAGCTCCCTGGGGTCGGCCATTACACCTTTCAATGCCGTGGCGGCCGCAACCTCGGGTGAAACGAGATATGCGTCCGCATCCTTGGTTCCGGACCTACCCTTGAAGTTCCTGTTGAACGTCCTTACCGAGACAGCTCCTGACCTGGGGGCCAACCCCATTCCGATACAGGGGCCACAGCCTGATTCAAGCATCCTGAAACCCGCCTCCACCAGATCGGCATAGGCGCCGGTCCGGACCATCTCCCTGATTATCGTCCTTGAGCCCGGGGAGATCGTGGCGGATATGTCCTCGTGAAGCCTCTTTCCCTTAACCGTTTGGGCCACTATCATCAGGTCGCGAAATGAGGAGTTGGTGCACGATCCGATGCAGACCTGGTCCACCTTCATGCCCTGAAGTTCCGAGATCGGTACGACCGTGCCGGGGGAGTGGGGTTTCGAGGCGAGTGGGACGAGGGCGGATAGGTCGATCTCCATCATCTCGTCGTACTGCGCGTCATCATCGGCCTTCATCTCCACCCACTGTTCGCCCCTTCCCATTGCCTCCATGAACCTCTTCGTGTTCTCATCGGAGGGGAAGATGGACGTCGTACATCCTGTCTCGGTTCCCATGTTGGTCACGGTGGCCCTGTCGGGCACCGATAGCGTGGCGAGCGCGGGTCCGAAATACTCCAGGATGTAACCCCTGCCCCCCTTGACGTCGATCCTTCTGAGGATCTCCAGAATGATATCCTTCCCCGAGACCCAGTCGGGCAGTGCTCCTGTAAGCTTGATGCCCATGATCTTGGGGTATTTCAGCTTGAAAGCCCCACCTGCCATGGCGACTGCGACATCAAGTCCTCCAGCCCCTATGGCTATCTGTCCGATGCCCCCTGCGGTCGGCGTATGTGAATCTGAGCCTATGAGCGTCTTTCCAGGGGTGGAGAACCTCTCCAGGAAGACCTGATGGCATATCCCGTTCCCAGCCTTGGAAAGGATTATCCCGTACCTCTTGGCTATCGACTGCAGATACCTGTGATCGTCCGCGTTCTTGAAGTCAGATTGAAGCATATTGTGGTCGATGAAGGAGACGGACCTCTCCGCCTTCACCCTGTCCAGACCCATCGCTTCAAACTGAAGATAGGCCATGGTTCCCGTTGCATCCTGCGTCAGGGTATGGTCCATTCTTATCGCAATCTCCGTACCGGGAGATTCAACTCCCTCTATCATATGTTCCTTCAAAATCTTCTGAGCCAAGGTTCTTCCCATCGAATCCCTCCACATGGTAATACGCTAAGGCAAAATGGGAATCAAGACCCCAGTATATATATCTTACTGAATTTTGATAATTCCACGATAATCACGAATTATTGGTACAAGTATCGTATTTTTATGGCCCTTTATTCGTCATCCTTAAATATTATAACCACCTTGTTGAAAAAACGAGGTAAAACCAGTGGACCTATCTACCACCGAACGTGCAGTCCTTATGGGCATGGTCACTTTTCCCGACATCCAGGACCGGGAGATATCATCAATGCTGGACCTCCCCAATTCCACATATGCCTCGGCGAAGTCCAAGATCCTCAAACAGGGACTGGTCCAGGACCTGTTCATTCCCATCTTCCCCAGGCTCGGGTTCGAACTTCTTGCCACGGTCTTCGGCGATTTCAACCCATCCATTCCTTTCAGCGAGAGGCTGCAGAACACGAAGAGGACCGTGGAGGCCTCCCCCGAGATGATCGTTTCCATAGGCGAATCGCACAGGGGTTTCTCACTGTCCATCGCCAGGAACGTCACCAGGATCATGAAGATCATGGACGTCAGGATGAGGCTTCTGGCCAGGCTGAACCTCCTGGAGATAGAGCTTCCCACGGAGGTACTGTTCCCTTTTCAGCTATCCAACATACACCGGTTCTTCAACAACGCGCCCCTGCTGTACAAGAGGATACAGGAGAAAGGTGGCTTTCAGAGCGACCACCTGGATGACCTCTTCACACCCGAACAGTTGAGGAAGAGGGACAGGATCCTGCAGCTGGACGGCTCCAGGAGGATCGACGAACCGGCGCAGGTGGAGCTGTCGAAGACCCAGCTGGACATCCTTCTGTACCTGATCAAATATCCGGAGCTCTCCGCCTCGAGGTTATCGGCCGTATCCCCCTATTCCAGGCACACTATCTCCAGGGCGAAGGACCACCTCCAGGAGGAGGGGTACATCACCAGGATGAGGATCCTGGACCTGGCACAGCTGGACTACAAGATCCTTACGCTGTTCCATTCAAAGCTTGACCCGAAGCATCCGATAACCATTGGCGAGTGCACCATGCCCCAGCTGCTTCAGGATGAGACCATTTTCTTCACCAGCAGGCCAACGGAGATGGTCATGATCGCCGTCTACCCCGATTACGTGGCGTACAACAAGGGGATGTCCGCCTTCAACCACTTCCTGAAAAATAATAACCACGCAAATACCATACCTGTGTTCAGGAACCACTCCCTCCCGGAGGCGATATGGATCAAGAAATTCGCCTTCGAGGACCTGCTCAGGGACCACTTCGACCTCAAGGTATAGGTCGTTGTGTAGAACAGATATCTTACCGTGGGTCACAAACCCCCCATAAGGTCAAGGGTCCAGGAGAGGTTGAGGAAGGGGGAATGGACCTGACCTGCATTCTGACCGGGATCAGCCGACGAACTTGGGCCTTGCGGAGACGAGCCTGGGAAGTGGAAGAGGCGATCTCTGCATCTCTCCCTGCGACCTTCCCATCTCCTCCAGAAGCTCCTCAACGGTCATCTCCCTCTGGGCCTTCTCCCTGTTCCTGATCCTTACGGTCAGACCTCCGGACTCCGCTTCCCTGTCACCGATGACTGCGGTGAATGGGATCCACTCCTTCTCCGAGTCCCTGATCCTCCGTCCCACCGTTCTGTCCGTATCGTCGATGTCAACACGGAAATCGCCCAGCTTATCTGCGAGTTCCTTGCAGAGGTCCAGCTGTTCATCGGAGACCGGTATGAGCCTGATCTGGGTGGGTGAGAGCCAGAAAGGCAGCGTCGGTGGAAGGCCCTTCATGCTCTCCAGATACGCCTTCTCCAGAAGAGCATATATGTTCCTCTCTATGGCACCTGAAGGTGAGAGGTGGAGTATCAGCGGATGTCGGTTCTCCCCGTCCTTATCGGTGAAGGTTATCCCGTACCTCTCACCGTTCTCCACATCTATCTGATCGGTGTTCAGGGCGGATGCCTTCCCCTGGCCGTCGACGAAGTTCCACTCGTATTTCAGGACGAAATAGAAGAACTGATCGTCCCACATCTCCACGACGATAGGCTTTCCATACTCCCTGGCCATGTTCACGACGAATTCCCTGTTGTTCTCGTAGAAATCCTTGGTGACCCTTACTGCCATCTGCAGCTCCTCGGGTATCCTGAAATCCATCCCGGCGAGTATTTTTCGAGAGAGGTTGAACCTGACCATCATCTCTGCCTTGGCACCATCCATGTCAACACACAGGGCGTGACAATCGGGCATGGTGAAGGCCCTCAGCCTCCGAAGGCCCGTGAGCTCACCCCTCTGTTCAACCCTGAACGAGTACCTGGTCAGCTCGTAGAGCCGAATGGGCATCTGCTTGTACGAGAACGTGGCATCATGTGCCATAAGGAACTGTCCGAAGCACGCGGCGAACCTCAGAAACACCCTCTTGTCCGGGGTGTCGATCGTGTACTGCCTGGCCGGAAACCTGTTCAGGTAGGATTTCAGGGAGGGGTGCTCGAAGTCGTACATTATGGGAGATTCTATCTCCATGCCCCCGTACGCCTTGACCTCCGACGTAACGTACTGCTCAAGAAGTGATTTGATGAACCTGCCCTTGGGATAGAACCTCATGTTTCCCGGGTCCGACCCCGGCTCGTAATCCGCGATCTCCAGGGACCTCATGTACTTCACATGGGGAGGCTCACCCTTCGCCGTCCTCGATTTGGAGATCTCGTACTCCAGAAACTTTCTCAGCCGGGTATCACCCTTGAAATCGAAACCCTTCACCTTGTTGTTCTCAACCCTGACGGGATGCAACTCACCCTCCAGGTCGAGGACGTACCAGCTGGACCTCGCCTTCTTCTCGGACCCCAGGGCCTTCGACTCCTCGGCCTTTTTCTTTTCCGTCCAGGGCCTTATCTCCCTGGAGAGCTCGGATAGGGGATGGCCCTTGCAGTTGAGGTCAAATGATTTGTACCACCCGAATGGAGACCGCTTAGTCTCCAGGGCCGAGCCCGACAGTGCGGCCTCCAGAGCCTTCATGATCTCCTTGGCGTCGTCCGGCGTACCAAGGTCGGAGCTCAGGTGTGCGTACGGATACAGCATGACCCTCTTGGTCTTGAGGGTGGCAGCGACGCTGGTTATCTCCTTCAGGCACCCTGAGACCACCTCATCCTTGAACTTCATGTCGCTTTTTTCCACCGTGCAGAACACAACAAGGCAATCCTCCATGCTGTCGGATTCGGTTTCGACATCCTCTGCGATGCTTTTGATCGCCTTGGTCACCCTGTACTCCATACGGTCCGAATGTATGAGAAGAAGTTTCATCTGATCACTACCAGGGTGGTCAAAATTGACCATTTACTTAATATTTTCTAACGGCGATCAGACCGATACCTTTGT
>JAUVCY010000316.1 GCA_030595585.1 Thermoplasmatota archaeon | reverse complement strand
TTTCATGAGCACGTCCCTGGGGTCATCCGCCTTGACGACCCCGGAAGCAAGGAGGACGCCCACTGTGCCCAGTTCCAGGGCCACCCTGATATCCCCTGCGTTCTTGACCCCTGCACCCGTGAGGACCCTGACATCGGATGTGATCTCCTCAACGGCCTCAACGGTGTCGCGGACTATCCCCGGATTCGCAGTTGTGACCGAGATATCCCCCCCTATGAGCCCCGGGGGTTCCATGGCCACGAAATCAGGGCCCATTGCCGCCGCTGCCCTGGAGGCGTTGATGTTGTTTGTGCACACGATGGTCGTCAACCCCACTTCCCTGCAGGCCGTGATAAGGGCCTCGATATCCGCCATCCCCCTGCGGTTCTCCGAGTGATTGATCAGTATCCCGGTCGCGCCCGCCGCCTTGACCGAGGAGAGCGTGGTGTGGCCCGTTCGGGCGCTGGTCTCCCACAGGTCCACGCTCTGCGCGAACACCGGGACCTTCACCTCATGTGCGACCCTGGAAAGCTCCACCATGGGCGGACAGATGATGATCGACGCACCGGTCTCTGTCTGTACCTCCTCACATATCCTGGCAAGTGAGAGGGCGCCATCTCCATCAACCTGTGCGTACGTCTTGAAATTCAATATTATCGCCGGTGTCCTCATCTCAACATCTCCTCTTCTATCATAGAGATCTCCCTCTTTCCCCCGATATATATGGGGACCCGCTGATCCAGCCTATCGGGGCCAATATCGAGGATGTTCCCCCGCCCATTGGATGCTGCCCCTCCCGCCTGGGTGATTATGAAACCCATTGGGTTCGCCTCGAAAAGCAGCCTGAGCTTGCCGCTTTCCGATCCCTCGAAGGCGGGATACGTGAACACTCCCCCTTTGTGAAGTATCTGATGAACGTCTGCCACGAAGGACCCGCTGAATCGGAGCTTGTACCCTTCCGATTCCAGCTTCCGTATGAAACGCCTGTGAGGTGGAAGCCATTTCTTTCTCAGGGCTCCCGGCGCATACAGCCTGGAAGATCCGATCCTGAGGTCCTCATGCTGGAGCTGGTAGCTCCCCCCTTCGTCAAGTACGAACTCGTGGACGCCCTCGCCGATGGTGTACGTGAGTGTCGTCAGGGGGCCGTACAGGATATACAGGGCGCCCACCATTTCCCTTCCCGGGTTGAACGGCGAGCTGCTTCTGTAGATCCCGATGATCGTGCCCACGGTGAGGTTGACGCCCATCAGGGATGAGCCGTCAAGTGGGTCCATGGTCACCGAGAACGCCCCTCCCTCGTTGAGGGGTACGATGTCCGGCCTCTCCTCCGATGCCACCGAATTGACGCAATCCAATTTTCCGAGGGCCGTTACGATCACCTCATCTGCAAATACGTCCATCTGTACCTGGGTCTCCCCGTACACGTTGGTCGTATCGCAGGATTCCTGTCTACATTGAAAGCCCGCCCGGATCACCATACCCTGGTCTGCTATCTTCAATATCAGGTCTTTCAGGTCCGGGTCCGTTGCCGGGATGTGTTCTTCGAGGAACATGATGCGCCTCCCCTGGTCGCTGTGCGTAAGTGGGGTTCCATATTTATTGGTTTTCCGCCCCTATTCCCCGGATATGACATCCACGAGGACCGTGGCCGTATCGGTGTTTCCGGAAGGGTCCTTGACCGTCAGGACCACCGTATAGTTCCCCGGGCTTGGGAATGAATAGGTGAGGTTTATCAGATCGCTCCACATGTGGCCGCCGATCTCCCATTCGTAGGTTAGCTCCTCCCCCTCCGGGTCAAAGGAGTTGTTCGCGTTCAGATTGACCGGTTGGTTAACCTCCACGACGGCTGACGAGATGTATATACGAGCCTCGGGGGGATCATCACCCCTCACCGAGAAGAATATCAAGGCCGCGATACACACCACAATGATCGCTCCAGTGATGAGCCCTGGCAGGAATTTCGATAGTTCCCTTGGCAACCTATTCATGGCCTCACCATCCGGAACGGTAAGATGGCTCCGCCCTTATAAAGAAATACCTCCTCCTCCGATACGGGTCCCATGGAGATAGAGATCGAGCAGGGGGCGTTGAACCTTGCGATCCGGATCGCCCACATCGAGATCGAGGATATCTCGGTGGGACCCAGCAACAGGGAGATATTCAACACACTGGAGATGGAGGTCAGGGAGGAGCTCAAGGCCCGTTTCCGATCTCCGGTACAGATCCCAAGGAACAGGGCGATCAAGACATACAGGGACCTCTACTGGAAGATGGGGATCGATCCGACCAAGCAGAGGCCCTCCTCCGAGGCGCTGGTTCGGAGGGTTCTCAGGAAAGGCCTCCCATCGATCAACACGCTTGTGGATGCTGGCAACCTCGCCTCGGCCAGCACACTCGTACCGATCGGGATCTACGATGTGGACCGTATCGAGGGAGTGCTCGTTCTGAGGGTCACGAGAGATGGAGAGCTCTTCGAGGGGATAGGAGGTGCCGAGAAGGTGATGTCGAAAGGGCACCCGGTCCTTGCTGATGGTAGGGGGATCATACACCTCTACCCCTACAGGGACGCCATGAGGACAAGGATAACCGAGAGGTGTGAGAGGGCTCTCCTCGTTGCATGTGGTGTAAAAGGGACGCAGAAGGGACTTCTTGATACGGCCATCGACACCACGCTGGCGAACTTCGATGCCCTCGAGGGGGCATGACATGGATACCATCCACATATTCACCGATGG